>CATMVR010000545.1 GCA_950075905.1 uncultured Persicitalea sp.
TTCGGTTGGTGTCGCTCCGCAACATGTCTCATCTTTCGGCAAGATGGCCAATTGCCAAACATTGGTGTCGCTGACGCCAATGGTGGCATTACGTCTCTTCGTTCCCGGGAGCTGGACGAGCAATCCGGTGCGTTTGAAGCGTGCGGGCGTTCCAGTCTAGCACCGCGCGGCACGACCCCTTAGTTAGCAGGCCAGTCACCGGCGATCGCAATCGGAAGAAGCACCGTCAGAAGATATGGATGGCGGCCTTTGAGCAGTTCCGCCTGCAGGGCAACCTGCCGAGTTTTGTTGCATATTCTTGCGGCGGTCGGTCATGTCTACTACTTCCAGCGCCTCTTTTACCCGGCGTTTGATTTCCGCTGACTTCACATTCATCAGTTTGAGGGGCATAGCCACATTTTCCTCGGCGCTAAGCGGCATGAGGAGATTAAAATTCTGAAACACAAACCCGATGGTTTCGAGGCGCAGGCGGGCCAGTTGGTTTTCTTTCAGGGCGTTGATGTGCTGTCCGTCTACCCACAAATCCCCGTAGCTGGGGTAGATGACGCAGCCCAGCAGCGAAAGCAGCGTGGTCTTGCCCGAGCCGGAAGGACCGATGATCAGGGTAAGCTCGCCCTCGCGCATGGTGAAGTCGGTGGGTTGGAGGGCCACGATAGTCTGATCGCCTACCTTATATTCCTTGCCAGCCTTTTTTAACTCTGCCAACATACTAAATTGTGTTTTTAACCCCCAAAATTATTATGAAATCAATATAAATATCAATAAAAAAGAAAATATTTGTTCTGTTTTCATGCTAAATCATCGCTGCATAGATTAATTATGATAAATTTTTGTGTTTAAACATAGTAAAAATCGTTTTGTTTGCGGTGCTTAACAAAAAAAGTGCACAGGGGTTGTAAGTAACACCAGGCAACCGGGCGAGATAAGGTACCACCATATATAGAGTATTGTAGATTGATAGATGAATAAAGTTGTTGAACTTGTAAACGAATGGGCGCGCATGGAGGCCGAAAAGCCCGATCTGGACCTGACGGAGTTTTGTGTCAGGTACCTGGCCGAGCGTACGGATATGGCCCGGTTTCCGGATCAGGACGAAAGCACGTCTGCCGTGGTGGAGAATAAGCTGAGCGCCCACCTGGGCCGGATGAACAAGTACGTACAGCTGTACGCGCGCAAGGCAATGCAGAATATGCCCCTTAATAATGTAGAAGATGCTGTGTATCTGATTGCCCTTTCTAACCTGGGCAAACCCAAGAAAAGCGAGTTGATTTACGTGATGCTTTCGGAGTTTCCGTCGGGTATTGACGTCATAAAACGCCTGATCAATTTTGGCCTGGTGGAAGAGTTTCCGGACGAGGAAGACCGCCGCTCCAAGCGGGTGCAGATTACAGACAAGGGCCGCGAGGTACTCGCCGAATGCTACCCGGCTATGTCGAAAGTGGGCGATATTGCCTTTTCCAGCTTGTCGCCGGCCGAGAAGATGATGCTTCTGAACCTGCTGATCAAGCTGGATGGCTTTCATACCGAGCATTACAAGCAGGTTCGGACGGGCGATTTTGAAGAAATATACCGGCAGATGGGCCGCTGAGCGGTTTCTGTTCGGACGTATGGCAATAATCTGATACTTTTGTAGTTAATTCTGCATAGAAAGTAGCGGAGCCGTTGTTCTTTGCGGTAGAAATACGGGCTGTTTCCACCCAGGCCGCTTCTGCCCGTTGCCCCCTGACCCCCGATGCGGGCCATTGAACAACTGTTGTTGATTTTCAGGAAGTTTTTTTACTTTCTGTTCGATGGTTGTAGCGCAGATGGACCCGGGAATGCCGGTATTTTGTTATTTTTGAAAAAAGGTAAGCATATGCATAGTAACAGGCTAAAAATTACAGCGGGTGCCGCCGTTTTGCTGCTCGCGCTATTCACTTCTCCCAGTGAAGCGCAGAAGCGAAACCGCAACCGCGATAAAGATACCTCCCAGATCACAACCTCCTTCCGGCTGGAAGAGGAGAGCCTGGCTATGGAGGGCATGAAGTACATGATGATGGACGAGCCAAGTCGCGCCCTGCCGGTGTTTGAGAAGCTTGTCAAATCGAGCCCCTCTGATGCCGCCGCGCACTTCATGCTGGCATCGGCTCTGATCAAGCTCAGTAAGATGGAGGAGGCTTTGCCCCACGCCAGGCAGGCCTACGAAGCCGACCCTGCCAACCAGTATTACGCGCAGCAGTTGTCGGAGATATACACCAAGCAGAAGAAGTACGCCGAAGCCGCCAAACTTTACGAGGGGCTCCTGAGCCAGAATCCCAGTAGTATACAGTATGGGGTAGAACTGGCGGCTATGTACGTCTTCAACGATCAGTTTGACAAAGCAATCGCTACCTACGATCAGCTCGAAAAAGCCATTGGCATCACCGAGGAAATTACCCACCAAAAGCAGCAGTTGTACCTGCGGCAAAACAAAATCGACAAGGCCATCGACGAAGCCCGCAAACTGATCGCGGCCGAGCCCGACGAGCTGGACTACCGCATCGAGCTAGCCGAGTTGCTGATTGCCAACGAGCGCATCGACCAGGCCATACAACCGCTGGAAGAAGCCCTGCGGCTTAATCCCGACGAGGCGCAGGCCCACGTGCTGCTGGCTGACATCTACCGCCGCAAGGGCGACGTAGAGAAATGCAATCGCGAGCTGCGCGTGGTTTTTTCTAACCCCAACCTGGACGCCGAGCCCAAAGTACGGGTACTGTCGGGCTACCTTTCTATGCTCAAAACCGACAAAGACCGGAAGGAGGCCCTGAGCCTGGCTAAGCAGCTGACCGATACGCACCCCCGCGACTCTCGGGCGCTGGTGCTGTACGGTGATCTGCTGGTGCAGAAAGGCAGCAAGACCGAAGCCCGCGACGTGTACGCCCGGGCCGCCCGCCTGGACGGGTCGGTGTATGAGGTGTGGGGGGCCGTGCTACAGCTCGACGGAGAGCTGAACCAGGTAGATAGCCTGCTGGCCCATTCGGAGCAGGCGCTCGAAGTATTTCCCAATCAGGGGATGATCTGGTACTCCAATGGGTCGGCCCAGCTGATGAAGCGTAACTACAAGCGCGCGGTGTCGTCCCTGGAAGAAAGCCGCCGGCTTATTGAGAGCCCGGAGATGAAGCTGGTGATCAATGCGCAGCTCGGCGACGCCTACAACGGCCTGGGCGACCACGCCAAGTCGGATGCCTCCTACGAGCTGGTACTCAAAGAAGATCCTGACAATGACCACGTGCTCAATAATTACAGCTACTTTTTGTCGCTGCGCAAAGAGAAGCTCGACCTGGCCCTGCAACTCTCCGAGCGGCTGGTAATGCGCCACAAAGACAACGCCACTTTCCTGGATACCCACGCCTGGGTGCTGTATACGCGCAAGGATTACAAGAAGGCCCGGGAGATTCTGGAAAAGGCCGTGCAGGGGAAAGAAAATGTAAGCGGCACCATTGTAGAACACTACGGGGACGTGCTGTTTCAGCTGGGCGATCGTGAAAAGGCCGTGGAGCAGTGGAAAAAAGCAAAAACGATGGGTGAAACCAGCGAACAACTGGACAAGAAAATAGCAACCGGTATTCTTCATGAGCAGTAAAACTGCATGGTGGCTGCTGGTATGGGGGGTACTTAGCCTCACCGCCTGCCACAAATCGCGCACAAACAAAGCGGATAGAGGAGATGTCGTGGTGAAAACCGATTCGCTGGCTGCGGTTGCAGATTCGATCCGTACGGATTCGCTGGACGAAGCCGGCAACCTGGCTACTTTCGATGAGGTAAAGGCCAATTTCAAGCTCGAAGAAATCGACTTTGACTACCTGACCGCCAAATCGAAGTTTTCCTTCAAGAGTCGCACCCAGGATATTGACAATGCGAATGTAAACATCCGGATCAAAAAGGACAGTCTGATCTGGTTCTCGGTAAATGGTGTGGGCTTTGAGGTAGCGCGGGGTATCATTACCCCCGACACCGTGGTGTTCATGGACAAATTCCATAAGGAATACTACGCCTTCGACTTTGAGCAGCTCAGCCGTCAGTTCAAGTTCAAGCTCAACTTTCAATTGCTGCAGTCGCTGATTGTGGGCAACCTGCCCGTTCCGCGCGAGCCGGGGCAGAAGCTGCGCCGGGAAAAAGACTTCCTGCTGCTGCGCCAGAACGAAGGCCGGG
>CATMVR010000546.1 GCA_950075905.1 uncultured Persicitalea sp.
AATGGCAAAGGCCGCATCTACCGGCATAACGATGCTTTCCCGGAAGACCTGCTGGAAGGAGAAGGTACCGATATCAACGGCGGGGTATGGCGCTACCATCCTACCAAAGAGAAGTTTGAAGTGGTGGCCCACGGTTTCAGCAATCCCTGGGGCATTGACTACGACGCCAAGGGGCAACTCTTCATCACGGCCTGCGTCATTCCGCACCTCTGGCACGTAGTTCCGGGGGGTATCTACCACCGGCAGGGAGGACAGCACTTTAACCCGTACGTCTACAACGACATCAAAACCATTGCCGACCACAGCCACCGCTCGGCCCATGGCGGGGCGCGTATTTACCAGTCGGATGCCTTTCCGGCCGATCAACGGGGACGGATGTTCATGGCCAATATCCACGAGCATGGGGTACTATCCGACGAGCTGATACCAAAAGGATCGGGCTTTACCGCTCCGCACGGCGATGACTTCATGATGGCCAACAACGCCCAGTGGGTGGGTTTTAGCATGGAAATCGGTCCCGAAGGCGGGTTGTACGTACTCGACTGGCACGATGCCGACATTTGCGGTTCGGACGTAGTGAACAAAGAAACGGGGCGTATTTTCCGAATCATGCCCAAACAATCGCTCGCCAAAAACTGGCCGGGGCGCTACGCGGATTTGGCCAAAATGACCGATCATGATCTCATTGCCCTGCAATCCAGCCCCAGCGAATGGCACGCGCGGCGGGCGCGGGTGATCCTGCAAAACCGGGCGTCAAAGAAAAAGCTCTCCCCCACCACCCTAACCGCCCTACACGCCTTGTTCAATCACGAGGCTAACCCGGATTGGCGATTGCGGGCCATGTGGTCGTTGCAGGTTACCGGGGGATTATCCAAAAACGATCTTACCAAGGCGTTGGCCGACAAGGACGCCCACGTACGGGCCTGGGCCATTCAGTTTTTGTGCGAAGATGGGCAACCCACCGCCGATATCATAGCTTCTTTTGCCCAAATGGCCAGGACCGACCCATCGCCTGTGGTGCGGCTTTATCTGGCCTCGGCCCTGCAACGATTCGACCACCCCTCGCGCTGGCGCATAGCCGAAGGGTTAGTGGCACACGCCGGTGACGCCAATGACCATAACCTGCCCAAAATGATCTGGTTTGGGGTAGAACCCATGGTAACCACCGCGCCCACCAAAGCCATGAACCTGGCGATTGATAGTAGGATTCCGCTGGTAGCCCAGTTCATTGCCCGTCGTCTGGTCGATGCCGATTTGACGCAGCAGCTGGTTGCAACTATTGAGAATTTTCCCACCAAACAAAGTCTGCTGGAAGGCATGCGCGATGCCCTCGATGGCCGCTACGATATGTTGCCGCCCGCTAACTGGAAAGGAGTATACGCCAGGCTTGAAGGTACATCAGGGGCATCGGCCACCATTGCGGAGGAACTCAACCAGCACTTTGGCGATACCGAAGCCGCCAAAAAGCAACTCATGACCCTGAAAGATAAAGCTGCTCCTCCGTCTGAGCGCATCCTGGCATTGCAAGGTCTCAGCCTGCGGCAACGTTCCGAACTGGTGAAGGAACTATCAGCCCTGCTTAATGAACCTGACTTACGCCTGCACACGATTCGGGCCATCGCCAGCTATGACCATGAAGTCTTGGGTAAACTCCTCATGGAGCGCTACCCTACCTTTGATGCCTCCGAAAAAGCCGAAGCCATCCTAACCCTGGCGTCCCGGCCTAAGTACGGCTGGCTGCTGACGCAGGCGCTGGCCAAGGGTACCATCCCCAAAAAGGACGTCCCGACCTACGTGGCCCGTCAGTTGCGGCGGGTAGTGGGCAGTGGCTTTGTGGAAGTGTGGGGACCCATCGACCACGTTTCGTTTGATCAAACCGCTTACACGCGCTACCGCGCCCTGCTCTCGGATAAGAATCTGAACACCGCCGATCCCAAACACGGCAAACAGGTATTTACCATTACCTGTGGCCCCTGCCACAAGCTCTACGGCGAAGGCGGGGTGCTAGGTCCTGAACTCACCGGCTCCAACCGCGCCAACCTCGACTATCTTCTGGGTAATATCCTCGACCCCAGCGGCGAAATTCAGGACGACTACAAGATGGTGGTCATCACCACGCGGGACGGGCGAACTTACGTAGGCAACATAATCCGTGAAACGGAGCGGCAGCTTACCCTCCGCGTCGTGGGGCAGCTGGAAGGAGTTCCTCTTAACAAGTCAGACATCCAGTCGCGGGAGGTGACGCCTGCCTCCATGATGCCCACGGGGTTGCTGGAAACGCTATCGGATAAGGAAATTGTGGATTTGGTAGGGTATCTCCGGACACGGGAGGCGGTGCGGTAGTGGATAGGTGTTCGCAAGTTGGAAACTTGCTTTATTTTGTACCACCAGATGCAAGCTGGCAGCAGCAGGAGGTAGTTGATTACAGTAGTTTGTCGTAGTGCTCCACGCCGTGAGGTTGTGCGGGGGGCTTGGGAAGGTATATGCACTACTGCAAAATCCGCAAAAATCCAATATCGTTCTGCTAGCTACTCGCTCAAAAGCAAATACAGAATGAAAACAGATAAGTTTGTCATCAGAGCGATGCGGGAAGACGACATTCCCGGAGCCATGCGACTTAAAACAGCCGAAAATTGGAATCAAACTGAGGATGACTGGCGTACGCTGCTGAACCTTGACCCAACCCTATGCTTTGTTGCCGCATTCGATGACAACGTAGTCGGCACGGTTACGGCCACCAATTATAGCAATGAGCTGGCATGGATAGGGATGATGCTGGTGGATAAAGACTTCCGGGGCAGAGGGCTGGGCAAGCGGCTTTTAACCACTCTTATCGAGAAACTAGACTCGTGCCAATCTATAAAACTGGATGCAACCCCCTCGGGTCTCCCTTTATACAAGTCGTTAGGATTCAGGAAAGAATTGGCCATCCACCGGATGGCTACAACCCAATTCGAAACTGTACCGCCCAATGAGAATGAGCCTTCCGTTAAGCCCTTACCAGAATCCAAATGGCAGAATGTGATGGATCGGGATCATGCGTTTTTCGGAGCCGACCGATCCCGGCTGATTACTGAGATTCTGCTAAGTAACAAAAGCTGGTATGTTGAACGGGAGGGCAGAATATCAGGGTACCTATTAACAAGATCCGGCAGCAACTGTACGCAGCTAGGTCCACTAATAGCCGAAACTACCGAAGACGCTAAAATACTGCTCCTATCGGCCCTGAAAAGCTTTGTTGGAAAGCCCGTTTTACTCGATATTTTACACGACAAAACGGATATCCAGGAACTTTTGCTTTCTCTTGGATTCCAGGTGCAAAGGTCATTCACGAGAATGTATTTTAAGAGCAACTCTTTTGCCGGTTCTGTACAAAATCAGTTTTTGATTGCCGGACCGGAGCTAGGCTGATACACAAGTAACTACAATTAGCAAGTGTTATAATCGCTCAGCGGGGCTTGTTCATTAAAAACCATTTTCTTTCAGCATCCAGAAAAATGTTAGTCTGATTTCTATGACAAAACTAAATTGTTTTTCACGAGGCAAAGGTAGCGCTATCATTGAAATATGAGCCTTAGCCTGACGGCTACGGTAATAACTCCAACAACGGCGATTAGATTTTTCAGGCCGCTACGTATCGGTTTCAGGTAACGTAGTCGCTTTTTTCGCCCCCTACTGGCGAGAACTTAGTGCGCGTATAGCCCTGACGGGCAACTTAAAATATTATTTTTCCAAGGATTAATAAAAATCAAAAAACAGCACGATCTTTGCCCTTAGAAGTTACAATAAAACTGTAAGCAGGAGTTATTTGCGAATAGTTTGACCTAACCCGACGCCAATCTCTAACTTAATGAAAGCTCACTGTCTCTTCTTTCTGGTATTTCTGTTGTATATCAGTCCTGGTAGGGCCCAAAACGTTCCAATTCGCTTCAAACACTTTACGACCAACCATGGGCTTTCCCAAAACAACGTTACCTCTGTCCTGCAGGACAGCCGGGGGTTTATGTGGTTTGGAACGCAGGATGGACTCAATAAGTTTGACGGCTACGGTTTCAAAATTTACCGTAATAACCCTAATCGCGCCCATAGCCTCAGCGACAGCTACATTTGGAAGGTGTTTGAAGACCGGCAGGGACGTATTTGGGTAGGTACTGACAATG
>CATMVR010000547.1 GCA_950075905.1 uncultured Persicitalea sp.
ACATTTTCTCATTCATGAGCCTATTTTACAGCTAACAAAAGACAATGCAAGGACAACTATTTTTAATTCCTGCACCGCTGGGTGAAGGGGCGATCAGTCCATTCTCTGAATATCTGATCAAACAGATCCACCGGATAGATGTAGTGCCCGAGGTTATCCTTCTTCCGCTGTTCGGTGTGCATCCATAGTTGTTTCAAATCGGCATTATAGGCACTGATGGTCATGGTACCGCCGTAGTCGGTAAACACGGCCAGTTGGTTGGGGGCGCCAATGGTCAGCTTCGCAATAGCCAGCCGAAAATTGTTGTACACATGCGGCAGGGGCCCGGTAGGCCAGTCGGTTTGCTTTTTTACGCGGCCGGTGGCCCCATCCACCATCACCAGCATTTCCTTTCCCTCCGTCATGCGCCAGTGCAGTACCTCGGCTTTGCCATCGCCGTCAAAATCCCACAGCACACCGGGTGCTTCAAATTCCTCGCGCTCTTTGGTGTATTCTTCCGGTGCTTTCCATTGCCAGAGTTCTTGGCCATTGTGGTCATAGACATGCGCCGAAAAGTCACGTTCCAGTACCATAAAGTCGGTTTTCCCATCGCCGTTTACATCCCCAAATTTTACCGCGTTCGACGCAGGAATCTTATACTCTTTCAGCAGTTTTACGTCGGGGTGCAATTGCAGCGCCAGCACACTTTCTTCGTTCAGGGTAGGAGACTCGCTCAACACCAGCACATCAAACACGGCCCCCGGCAGGATGCGGGTGATTTTGACATAGTTCAGCCCTTTGTGCAACTGAAAGGTACCCCCTTCCTTCCAGCCCCAGGGTGCGCTACCAAACACGGCGTCTGTTACTTTATCGTTGACGGCCACTTTAAAAGAACCTTTGTCGCCCCCGCTTCTCACAAAAAGATGGTAATTTCCTTCCTTTTCCACGGCCACCTGCGTCATCAGGTTCGTGGCCGAATTGAGCCGGATGCCGGTGTTGTTATACAGCCAGGGTACCCGCTGCTCGGCTGCCGTGGTGATCGTATTTCCTTTGGGTACTTCGTCCAGAAAAGAAGAAGCCGGCACCGGCAGCAGGTTTTGGGCGTGTGCATGGGCTAAGAGGAGGAAGAAAAACAGGGGTAGGGTTTGCTTCATAGTGTAAATCAGGCGCGGCCTAAATGGGGTTTGTGATGAGTTACTGAGGACGCCCCTACTTTGGCAGGGTTATTTTAAAGCAGGCACCTTCTCCTTCCCTTCCTTCCGCCGATACCGTTCCGTGGTGCGAGTCGATGATTTTTTTGACGATAGCCAGGCCAATACCCGTGCCTTCAAACTCCTCCTTGTTGTGCAGGCGGTAAAAGATGTCAAATATTTTCTCTGACTGGTCGGGACGAAAGCCAATGCCATTATCCCGGTAAACGATCGTGATCGCCTCTTTCCCTCGTAGCAGGCTCTCCTCGTAGCTAATCTGAATGCGGCAGGCCCTTTGCTTGTGCGAAAATTTCAGTGAATTGCTGATCAGGTTTTGAAACACTTGCTCCATCTGAGTGCCCATCCCTTTCACGGTTGGGAGAGTTTCCAGTTCTATCGAGGCATTTTGTTCCTGTATTGATAGTTCCAGATTGTCAATCACTTCCTGCATTACCTTATTCAAATCCACGTCCTCCACGTGCTGCTGGGTATTGGAAAGACGGGAGATCATGAGGAGGTCGTCGATCAGCAATACCATCCGGTCGGAAGACTGAATGATTTTCTGTACATGTTTGAGAGAGGTTTCGTCCACAATATTTTGAAGCCTGTCCTGCAGCATTTTACTAAAAATGGATATTTTCCGAACGGGTTCTTTCAAATCGTGGGAAGCGATACTGGTAAACCGCAGGAGTTCAAAATTGGTTTTTTCCAGGGCCTGAGTGCGTTCTTTTACTTTTTCCTCCAGCATTTGCATGGCTTGCTTTTCCTTGTTCCGCAGGGCCTCTTCAATTCTTTTTTCCTCGGTCGTATCCTTTGCTTCAATCACGGTGCCGATAGGCACGCCATTTTCAATAATGGGGCTGGCGGTAAAGGCTACGGGGTAGAAATGGCCGTCTTTATGGATGAACACCTCCTCTCCTTTGGTTTGGGCTTTCGTGGGCAGAGCCCGGTCTATTGCACATTCCTCGATTGGGAAATGTCTCCCGTCCGGGTAGGTATGATGCACGTAGTAATGCAGCGGCCGGTCTCGTACCTCTTCTGTTTTGAAGCCCGTCATCTGTTCGGCTGCGGGGTTCATGTAGGTGCACACCTGCCTTTCATTCATCAGGAATAAGGCCTGTTGGGTATTGTTGGTGATGGTGTTGACCAGGGTAATCTGACTAGCCAGTTTTTGCTCGGCTGCTTTTCTTTCCGTGGTGTCGGAAATAGAACCGGCATAGCCGCCAAAGGTACCGTCTTCCTTGTAGAAGGGGCTGCCATCCAAAAAACACCAGCGCATCTCGCCATTCTTTCGGGTAATGCGAAATTCGCTGGTAAAGAGCCTGCGGCTTTGAAAGGCATTGTTAAAATACCTCATTGCCTGTTCTCTATCTTCGGGCAGTACGGCGGTTAGCCACCTATTTCCCATATGCGATTTCATGCTGCCGCCCACCCAGTCTACCCAGGTTTGATTGATGTATATAATTTGACCCTGGCTGTTCGTCATCCACAGGGCAACGGGTGAAATGCTGGTGACGATGCGGGCCAGCGATTCATCTTTTTGTAGTGCTTCCCGGGTTGGCATTGGTAAGGTCGCTTCTCTGGAAACAGAAAGTACATGGGGCTTGTCTTTAAAAATAAACCGGAGCCCTTTGTACTCCACCGATATCAGGCTGCCGTCCTTTCGTATTCTTTCGTGTACCCCGGCGTATTCTCTTCCCGATAAAGCGATTTCCTTCAATGCCTGAAAATCGTCCGGCGTTTTGAAAAACAGACTGGCGTTTAGTCCCAGCAACTCCCCGTAGGTATAGCCGTACAGTTGACATGCGGTAGGGTTGGCCTCTACAATGGCGCCATTTTCGTCATAAATAATGGCCGAATCGGTAATGGCATTGAAGATACTTTTGTATTGTTCCCGCTGTTCTTTTAGCCTGGCTTCATTGTGTTTCTTTTCTTCAAACAACCGGGCATTCGTAATGGCAATGGCGGCCTGCACGGCAATGCCTTCCACTAATTGTTCCGATTCTTCGGTAAAGATGCCGGGTTCCGAATGTCCAAAGAACAAGCCCCCGATGGCCTCCTGGGTAAACGGCGATACTACCGGCACAGCCAGGTAGCTCCTCACGGGCAAATGCCCCTTGGGCATACCCTGGTAGGGAGGGTTCTTTCCGTAGTGGGGCTGTTGGGTCACGTCATCATAGCGTACCGTACCGGAGGCAATAAACGTTGGCTCAAAAATCTTGGTGTTGCGGGGCATGGGAAACTTGGAAAAAGCTTCTTTTTCTACACCTGATATGGTGTAAAGTACCAGAGACTCGCCGCTTTGGTTGGTAACATTGTAAAAGAAGGCCCCAAACTGGGCGCCAGTCAGTTCAGTGCCAATATCCGTAACTTTTTGAACAACATTTTGCAGCTCAATTTCAGAGGTGATCACTTTACTGGCCTCGTAGAGCAATTCAAATATGGTTTTCGTGCGCAAAGCAAAAAAGTTTTAGTTACGTGCAAATGATTCCTCCAAAGTTACAATAGTCGTAGAATTTACCAATGTTTACCTTTTGCATATTCAAACGCCTATCTTTGTCTGATATATTAAACGTAAGGGTATATGGAACTGTTGTTAGTAGACGATGACGCTATCGATCGGGAATTGTTTGCAGACGCCATTGGCCTGGTGGCAAAAAATCACAAAATAGAAGAAAATCACCGAAAAAAAGAAAAATCAAGAAAATCTCACAAAATACTTGTATTCTCTTAAGAGTTCGTCGCTGAAAGCAATTGCAGATCGCAGTAAAGATGTAATAGAAGCAATACTGAAAGAGTTTGAGCTGCTTATGAGATCAGACGCAAAGGAATATCCTATACACGAAACTGTCGAAAAGTTTAAACTGCACTACAGCGTGATGCAGCTCGCCAGCCCGCTGCTGAACCTTAGGTTGCGTGGAATAACGCTCCTGACGGATCTGATTGATGGTACAATGCGCAAGGAAACCGCAAAGAAGGGATACT
>CATMVR010000548.1 GCA_950075905.1 uncultured Persicitalea sp.
GGAATTTGAAGCCACCGTCTGTTTGGGGCAGAGGTATGGTGCTGACTGCCTTGTTAAACTCCTCTTTGATGGCAGGGAAGTCACTCGGGTCTTTGGCCAGTGCAATGGCCAGGTACCCTCCCCCCAGCCCCTTGTTCTGATAGTTGCTTTTGGGAGCGGTATAGGGGAAATACACGTCGCCATAGGTGTAAGGACGCGTAACGGGGCTACCCTGAACTACCCCAATGACGCGGTAGTTGATGGATTCGATATCGATGTACTTGCCGATTACTGAGGCCCCATCCTCTTCAAAGTACTGCTTGCGCAGATCATCCGTAATGACAACCACATGGTCACCAGCGTTGATGTTTTGTTCGGTAAAAGGCTTGCCATCCAGAAACTTAAAATCGGTGACCTGCCAGAAGTCGGCGTCGGCGTATTTGGTGTTGAGTTTTATTCGCTTGCCGTTAATGTACGTATTGGCAAAACCAAACAGGGTCGTGATGCCAACCCGCTCGGGCGTTTTGAGGGTTTTGGCGTAATTTTTCAAAAATTCAAAACTCATCGGCCCCATGTTCCGTCCCTGATTCGTTGTGTCCTGCCGGACCATACGCGTGATGTACAGGGAGCGATTGCGTTTGTTTTCGGGATAATGGGTACCAAAAAGATGGTCCAGAAAAGAGGTCAGTACCATCAGTACCGTCAGCGTAAGGCTAATGCCAAACAGCGTGATAAACGTATAGAAAGGGTGCCGCAGCAGTACCTTCCAGGCGATTTTGATGTAGTTTAAGATCATGGCTGTTAATAGTTGAAAATATACTGGTAGAAACGTGGCATGCCACGTCTCACGTCTTGATTGTAAAATTAAAGCACCTGCGTTCCGTCGAACAATCGTACCAGTCGGTGAGTCTGCCGGGCCATGGCGTCGTCGTGCGTCACCATCACAATGGTAGCGCCGTCTTCATTCAGCTTTTTCAAAATGCTAAGAATCTCGTTGCCCATCACACTATCAAGGTTTCCGGTAGGTTCATCGGCCAGGATGATCTCGGGTCGTCCCACAATGGCCCGGGCAATGGCCACGCGCTGTTTTTGACCGCCCGAAAGCTGCTTGGGGAAATGCTTCATGCGGTTGCTGAGCCCTACTTTTTCGAGCGCCTCTACAGCCAGATCGCGGCGTTGTTTGGCCGAACCGGTGCGATACAGCAGCGGTATCTCCACGTTGTCGAGCACCGACAGGTCGTTGATCAGGTGAAAGCTTTGGAAAATAAAGCCCAGTTTCTGGTTGCGCAGGTGGGCCAGCTCTTTATCGCGGTAGCTATTTACCCTTTTGCCATCAAGTTCGATGGTACCGTTTGAGGGTTCGTCCAGCAGGCCCATGATATTGAGCAGGGTACTTTTGCCGCAGCCCGAAGGGCCCATAATGGACACGAATTCGCCCTTTTTGACATCCAGGTTGATGTTGTTCAGGGCCAGGGTTTCTATGGAGCTTGTCCGATAGACTTTTTCAACGTTTTGCAAAGAAATCATAATTGTGAATGATAGAATGATAGAATGATAGAATGATAGCGGACGCCGCGCGGAATGATAGAATGATAGAATATTTTTTAGCTCAATTGAAATTCCCGTTTGCTTCTCCTGCACCTGCCAGCTTTTCGTTCTTTTCGAAATCATACAACGTCAGTAGCCGCAGGCTGTAATAGGCCTGCCAGTAGTCGCGCAGGGCCAGGATGTAATCGCGGCGGGCGCGGGCTTTTTCCTGGGTAGCGATGCCGAGGTCGGTTACGCTCAGGTCGCTGAGTATAAAGCGATCCTGGGCAATCTGATACCGATTGGCGGCTATTTCGTCGGTCAGTTTGGTGAGTTTTACCTGCTTTTGCAGCATTTGCAGGAGGGTTACCTGGGTAAAAATCTCCTGTTCAAAAGTAAGCTTATCCTGCTCCACCGACTGCTGCACAAACTCCTGGTTAGCGCGGGCAATTTCGGTGCGGGCCTTGTTGCGGCCCCAGGTCATGATAGGCAGCGTAAACTGCAACTGCACAAACTCCCGATCTTGCGGATTGATGTACACTTCCCCCGGCCTGGCGCCCTGATTGGAGAATCCGAACGCCGCTTCCAGCGACGCGTTCAGACCATTTTCTTTACGTGCCTTTTGAGAATCCCGCTCTGCCTCCAGCAACCGGCGCTGAAAACCGACCGCATCGGCCCGGTTGGCATAGGCTTCGGCCAGGGCCACCTGCGTATCGATTATAAATTCAGGCGCTTCCTGCGGAATAGCCAAGGCCAGCGAACTTTCATTTCGCATGCTCAGGTACATTTTGAGCCGGAGCGAGGCTACTGCGGCCGACTGCTGCGCCGAAGCCAGGTCTTTTTGTGCAGTAAGCAGACCCATTTGGAGTTGCAGCAGATCGTTTTGCGAGATTTTTCCTAGTTGCAGTTTTTGTTGGGCAATCTTGTACAGGGTATCATTGTTGCTGCGGTTCTTTTCAGCTATTTGCAAATTTACCTGCGCAATCAGCAAATCAAAATAGTAGTTAGTGGCATTCAGAGCAACCTCTTCCAGCGATGAAAGGTACTGTTGGTTGCCCTCCTGGAACCGCAGCGGTTCAATCTTGCGACTCCACTTCATTTCATTGAATCGGAACAAAGGCTGACTAAGTCCTACGGCGAAGGGAATCCCGTTGTAGCGGGTATTGTTGCGGGCAAAATCATCAAACCGCTGCAACTGCTGCTGCACGAAAACGGTACCGCCGGTAGCGGCAATGTTCTGAGTCAACGCCATGTTGAGCATGGAATTGTTGTTGGATACCGGCTGAAACGAAATTGTACCATCCGGCTGTACGACTTCTATAAACGAGCGCGTAAAACCGGGTAGGGTACCATTGAGGCTGAGCTGCGGCTTGAAATCGGCAACAAACGAGCGGTACTGCCAGTAGTTGGTGTTGCGGCGCGTAGCGGCCTGCTTGGCAGAAATAGACTGCTCACGGGCCAGTTGTACCACTTCGGGCAGGGTGTATTGCTGGGTTTGGGCTTGGATGGTTATGCTGTATACTACGAAAAGAAAAATCATGCCCGTTTGCGTTTTAAACGCGAACCAGTGGAGGGACACAAACCAGCGGGATAGAGTATAGAAGAAATTTTTCATCGCAGCAATCAGTTTTTGATGGTAATTTCTTCCAGATTTTCGCACTGATTCATATCCGTCAGGATCACCTTTTCACCGGGTTTTAATCCGTTTTTGATTTCTACAAAATCAAAATTCGAAAGGCCTACTTCCACTTCACGCCGGTGGGCCACATCCTTGTCCACTACATAGACATACTGCTTGCGCTTGCCGGTAAACGTTGGACCGTTGGCTACCCGCAGGGTGTTGGGGCTGCGGGTAGTGACTACGTATACATCTACCTTCATATTGGGGCGCAGTGATTCGTTCTTCGCGTTGTCCAACTGTACCACAAAACCGATTACTCCATCCTTAACGGCTGGTTTTACCTGGGTAATCAGGCCCCGCAGGTTGGTATCGTTCACTTTTACAATCACCGGCAGGCCCGCTTTCAGCTGATCGGCGTATACATCCGAGCAGGAACCTTCGATCCGGAAGCTACCCAAATCAGCCACGCGGGCCAGCATTTCGCCTTCGTTGACCGACGAACCAATATTTTCATTCACCCACGTAAGTACCCCCTTGCGATCGGCCACGATGTCGGCCATGGTGAGCTTGTGCTGTAATTCCTGCAAATTTTTAGATTCGATCTGCGCGCCAAGTTCGGTTTCGCGCAGGCTGGCCCCCATCGACTGGCGATTGTAGCTCAGGTCGTTTTCCAGTTGCTGCTTTTCCAGCTCAGCAATTTTCAGAGCATTTTCGGCGCGGGTGATGTCCTCTTTGGTGCCACCGCCCACTTTTTCGAGGCGTTTGGCATCTTCCAGGTCGGCCCGCAGCTTACTAATGTTCAGAAGCTTGATTTTGTCGTTGATTTCGGAATCAAACAGATTTTTGTTGAGCTTCATGCGGAGTTGCTCGACGCTGTTTTTTTTCAGGGCCAGTTGATCCTGGTAGCGCTCAAACTCGATTTGCGTCAGCGACTTATCCAGCTCTACGATGCGCTGACCGGGTTCGACGTGTGTTCCTGGGGTCAGGAGAATGCTTTTGATACTGGCCC
>CATMVR010000549.1 GCA_950075905.1 uncultured Persicitalea sp.
GTCATGAACGGCCGGCGGCAGATTCGGCGATTTTTGCCGGGCGGTGCAACGAGCTTTCATGAGGTGCTGAACCTGCCCGGTATCGTTCAGCAGAACATCGTGGGGATCGCCAGGGATATCCAGGGCGGAAAAGCGGTAAGCTTCCCGCGCCGCTGCTGGAAACCCGGCTCGCTCTGCGTCGCTTTTTGCGGCGATCACGTGAATGACTGCGGGCACGGCCTGCTGGCCCGGGGTATCGAAGGCCTGGAAGGCGCTAAGCGCGAAGTGGAGGCCTACGGCGGCAAAGCCCTGATGGCACCCACAGATGTCTCTGATCCTGAGCAGGTCGAGTTTGCGGCCTCGCGGATCGAGCAGGAGCTGGGGCCTATCGACATATGGGTCAACAACGCCATGATCAGCATATTCGGGCCCTTCAAAGAGCTGGACATGAAAGATTTTAAACGGGTGACGGAAGTGACCTACCTGGGGCAGGTATATGGCACCCAATCGGCCCTGAAACGAATGCTGCCCCGCAACAAGGGAAGTATCATTCTGGTGGGATCGGCGCTGGCTTACCGGGGCATCCCCCTGCAATCGGCCTACTGCGGGGCCAAACATGGCATCGAGGGCTTCTTTGATTCGGTACGTTCGGAGCTCTTTCACGACAAAAGCAAGGTGACAATAAGTATGGTGCAACTTCCGGCTATGAATACCACACAGTTTAGCTTTGTGAAAAGTCATCTGCCCAACAAACCCCGGCCCATGGGTACCATCTACCAGCCTGAGGTAGCCGCACGGGCCATTGTGCACGTGGCCCGGCACCCGCAGCGCGAAATGTACGTAGGCTACCCCACGGTGCAGGCCATTTTGGGCAATAAGCTAATTCCCGGGCTGTTGGATCAGTACCTTGGCAGTATTGGGTACGACGGCCAGCAAACCGACGAGCCCAAGGAGCAAGACCGTCCCAATAATCTGTATGAGCCCATTCCGGGCGATCACGGCGCCCACGGCAGCTTCGATGCGCAGTCCTGGGAGTTCAGCCCGCAAACCTGGGCCGTAACCCACAAAGCTATTACCTGGGGGGCATTGGCCTCCCTTGCCCTGACGATCGGCCTGTTGGTAACCCGCCGGTAGCCCGGTCAATAAATCGATGAAGGTAATCGCCATTTCTACTAACTCTGCAGTACAATGGAAGATAACATGAGCAAACGGGGAGTTTCCCGCCCCATGATGCATGAAGATCACAAGGGAAAGGAAAACGGCTCCATGAGTATGGATATGGACGACCGCCAGCAGATGCTGCACATGCACCATCGCCAAACCCTCTGGGTATACTGGCTGGTGGTCATGCTGGGCTTTTGGGTACTCCTTTCTCCGCTGACGTTTGATTACGGCAAAAATCCCGTTTTGCCCAGTGGCGGCCGGAGTGTGTGGCTGTCACTGGATGCCCGGGTGCTGGCTATGGAGTGGAGTGACATGCTGAGCGGCCTGCTTCTGATTGTTTTCGGGTGGAGGGCGCTTACTCCCAACCGGCCCATCAGCCTGTGGATCTGCTGTTTCGTTGGAGTATGGCTCAGTATGGCACCGCTCATTTTTTGGTCGCCGTCACCCGTAGCCTACATGAACGATACGCTGGTAGGGGCACTGGTGGTAGCCCTCACCATTCTGATTCCGGGCATGCCCAACATGATCATGTACATGGATATGGGCTCGGAGGTACCACCCGGCTGGACCTACAATCCGTCGAGCTGGCCGCAGCGATGGATCATGATCGTAACCGGCTTTCTTGGCTGGCTGGTTTCCCGGTATCTGGCCGCTTTTCAGCTGGGCTATATAGATGTGGCCTGGGACCCCTTTTTTGGGGATGGAAGCCGGCAGGTACTCAACTCTGCCATGTCGCACTCCCTGCCCATCTCCGACGCCGGCCTGGGGTCGCTGGCTTATACCTTCGAGTTTCTGATGGGCTTTATGGGGAGCCCTGCCCGCTGGCGTACTATGCCCTGGATGGTCCTCTTCTTTGGTATACTCGTCATACCTCTGGGTCTGGTTCATATTTTTCTCGTCATATCGCAGCCGGTAGTAGTGGGGGCCTGGTGTACGTTTTGCCTTCTGGCGGCGGCTATCATGCTGCCGATGCTACCGTTAGAAGTGGATGAGGTAATAGCGATGTTTCAGTTTATGAAAAAATCGCGGGCCCGCGGCGAAAACCTCTGGAAAGTGTTCTGGAAAGGGGGGAGCCTGGATAGCGATCAGAAAGACGAGCGTTCACCGGCGCTTGTCAAATTTCCGGAGCAGAAGCAGTCTGTTTTTCAAGCCTCAATCTGGGGCATGTCCTTTCCCTGGACCCTGGTGGTTTCCATGCTGCTAGGACTGGGCCTGGTGGCTGTGCCGGGGCTTCTGGGGGCGGCTCTTCAGACTCCTCCCGCCAGTCTCAATCAGTTGGGGGGAGCACTAGTGGTGGTGGTAGCCGTGCTGAGTATGGGCGAGGTATTCAGAGCGCTGAGATACCTCAATGTAGTGCTGGGGCTAGGCATTGCCATCGGTGTATGGTTTACAGACTATCCTACCCTGGGGCTGGCCGTTGCCTCTACGATGCTGGGTGTTCTTGTCGCCGCGCTGTCTTTGCCCAGGGGGCCACAAACCGAGCACTATGGGGAATGGGACGAATACATCCGGTAAATACAGAAGGGCCTGTACCCGTACCGGCGGTTTGCGCGGTGGTGTACAGGCCCTACTTAAAGACAAGAATCTGGTCGTGTTTTTTATGCGTTCGACAAAGAAGAAGTTTCGTTCATGAGCGACAGGAACAGCTTTTGTGTGAGTGGTTTGGTATGGTACGCCAGACCGGGTAGAATGGATGTGGCTTTTTCCTGATCGTACGGATTGGAAGAGGTCGAGAGTATCACTACCTTAATGTCCTTTCGGAAGTCAGGGGAAAGCGTCTTGAATAAAGACAAAAACTCAAAGCCATCAATTCTAGGCATATTGATATCCAGAAAAATGATATCAGGCTTTTGGAAACTATCCTCCTTGTAGGAGTCGAAATATCTCCACGCCACCTCGCCGTTTTCAGCTACGATTGCCTGAGTAGGCACTCCGCTCTCCTGAATGACGATCTGGTGCAGAAAAATATCATCCGGATCATCATCCACTAGTAGTATACATTTCGGTGTTTTGCTGGTAGTCATGTATTGTTCTAAGTCCTTTGGGGATGGTTAGATAGAAGTTGCTTCCTTTATGAATCTCACTGGTTAACCATATTTATCCACTATGAGTTTCAATAATTTTTTTGCAGGTGGCTAAACTAACGCCTGTACCCTGGTACTCATTTCGTCCGTTTCATTTTCTTCGTATCCTACGTTTTGGGTTGGAAATTCTTATGGCTGTATTGCAAGGCGTTAATTATCAGGTTTCGGTCTACTCGTTTCTATTCCAGAAGCCCGCAGGATTAAATCATGTTATTCATTCGGCGTGGTCTATATTAAAAATGCCCGCTTCTCTTGTGAAAAGCGGGCACACTTGAATCCAATCGGGATTAATTCTTCTTTCGGCCTTTGACTCCTTTCAGGGCGTCAGTAGCGGCGGCGGGTACCATGGCCTGCCAGCTTTTCAGACCACTCTCAATCTGCGGACCCATAAATCCAAAAGCGCTGTCGTTGGAGCTTTTGCCGAGGGCCAGTGCTTTCTGAGCCAGGGGTATTGCTTCGGCAACTTTGCCCAGCTTGGCCAGGATCTGGGCTTTCAGCCACAGGTTGCGGAAGTTCTCGCCCAGGCCAATGGATTTGTCGGCCAGGGCCAGTGCCTTGGGCAGGTCTTTGCCTTTGCTAAGCATGTAGTTGGCGGCAGTTTGCAGCGTTGCCGAATCTTCGGGCTTTTCTGATACAGCTTTATCCATAGCGGCCATGGTGTTTTCGGTGGTCATTACCATCAGTTTGATAGGTACATTCACAGATGCCCAGTTCAGATCCAGGTTGGCGGTGCTGTCGGTAACGTCTGAGAATCCAACTGTAAAAGACTCCGCAAATGGCGACGAGGCCGGAGCTGCCACGGTACGGACGGCATCCTCCGACTCTTTGTACCCTCCACTCTGGGTGGCGTTTTTGCTCAGAATGACCGTCCACTCACCTCCGTTGGGAATCGTGAGCAGGGCATACTTG
>CATMVR010000550.1 GCA_950075905.1 uncultured Persicitalea sp.
CGAGTACCAGCAAAGTACCTCTAACCCCCGCGTTTATGCTGCGGGCGATGTGGCCGATACCCAGGGCATTCCTTTGACTCCCGTGGCCGTGTTTGAGGGGCATGTAGCGGCAAGCAACATCATCAAAGGCAACAGCAAGCCTGTTCGGTTTGATGAAATGCCTACGGTGGTATTCACCAGCCCACCTATGGCCAGTGTGGGCTTAACAGAAGAAAGGGCGAAAGCACAAAATAAGGAATATGAGGTAAAATCAGGCGATGCATCCGGCTGGTTTAATGCCTACCGATCCCAGGCTAAGGCTTATGCTTACAAGGTACTGATCAACAAGGAAGATGGTACCCTCTTGGGGGCTCACCTGGTCGGACCTTCCGCCGATGAAACCATCAATTTGTTTGCCCTGGCCATGAAGGCAAAGATTCCAGCAAAGACGCTTCAACGTATGATCTACAGCTATCCCACCTGGGCATCGGATTTAAGCTACATGGTATAGGGGCCACACTCTTTTTTACTGGAAATAATTTCATTGAAAGCCACCCCAACTCCTGGACGGCAGGTGAAAAGAAAAAGCTCAAACTTGAAGATACATGCATAAGCAGATAGCTGTCGTTGATCCTCAAAATTCAATGCATTACACATTTCCCCGGCGAAATGATATTAAAAAAAGTAAGGTAAACTTTTTTTACCATTTGTTTTAGGAGCCGCCCATGGACAGCTCCTAAAGTGATAAGAATATGTCCCTTACATTGCCACAGAGGCCATTATTCGCTAATAATTAGATAGTTATAAAGACTTAACTATCCGTATTTGGGAGCAAATTCGCCTTTTTTGATAAATGGCTTGAAAATCGACCCAACTTCACTTTCAAATGCTTTCTCTCGCAGTAATTTATCCTTTAAGGTTATTTTCTACCTTAAAAGCATCCAGATTTAACACTTTTACACATATCTAAAGAGCATATTTATTAGCTCTCTAAAAACGAACGTTAAGAGCACATAACATCATATAAACCATTGAAGAGAAGACTATTGAACCAGTTAAGTGGCGAAAAAAGTGGTTTTGTGTTAGCTACCCCAGGATATTTTTCTTTGGTTCGGAGGTGATGAAATCATCCGTAAGTAGCAAGAAAAAGAACAGCAAGTTATAGCCGGGTGTCATTAATCTTAATGACAAATATTGTAATAGCCTGGAATTCATTTACATCCAGGAGATTATTAAACAGCTTCAAACTCAAAAAAGATTATGAGGTCCATGAAAAAAATCTGGTGCATATCTCTCCGGCGCCTTTTGAGCATATAAACTGGTTAGGGAAATATGATTTCAGGGCGATCGCCGCTGCAACCGATGCCCATACCGGATGACCTGAAGCAGATCATAGAAACCAACCGGTAGCTTCTCCGGCTGGTGGGGAGCCACCATAGAACAATTTGGATAGAAAGAGGTTAGGATTAACTACCCAATTAGTAACTAAACCCATTCAATATGAGTCCATGGATCTGGGCACTTGTATTAGTGGCAGCCGTCTGGGCAGCCCACTGGGGGGCTGAGCACCTGGCCAGGCCCCTGAAAAAACTGCGGAAGCAGTGGGGCTTCTCGGTAGCCGCCGGAGGAGCTCTGGTAGGCCTGGCAGCGGCCAGCCCCGAAATTGGTATCAACATTGCCAGTGCAGCTACGGGCGTGGCCGACATTGGTTTGGGAACAATGCTTGGCTCGAATGTCATTGCCATTCCCTTCATGGTCATTACGGCCTACATGGCTACCCGTCATCTGAAAAAGGAAAATGCGGATCAGGGGCATCATCAGCATGTCAAGGAACACCTTCTGAAGGTTGATCCTACGGCCGTTACGGTTCAGGCCCTTCCTTATCTAGTTATCGTGGCGGTTGTAGCCGTCCTTACCGTTCCTGCTGCATGGAGAGGGCTACAACCAATAGATGGCTGGATCATGCTGGGGATGTACGTTCTCTTCCTGGCACAGGCGCTGCTGAGAGGCAGGAAAGGAGGCGAGCCGGTGGAGTGGAAAAGAAAAGAGGTATACCTGGCCGTAGCGGGCCTGGCAGCCTTGGGCCTTGGTGCCTTTTTTACCGTCCGGGCTACCGAAAACATCGTATCAGCCTTAGGTATGTCCAAAATAGTAGGGGGTCTGTTCATCACCGCACCCATGGCGGCACTGCCCGAAATCTTTGCGACCTGGAGTGTAACCAAATCAGGGCAGATCACCTCGGGAGTAATCAGTGTCATCGGGGATCATGCCGTTACCTTGACAGTGGCCTTTTTTCCCCTGGCTCTGGTAGGGGCTCCGGTGAAGAACTTTCCGCTCTTTATCACCATCCTGAGCTTTGTGGGTCTGGTGGGTATACTGTATGCCGCTTTTATTCATTGGGGCAGGAGAGAAAAACAGCATGGTTTTGTGCGCTGGCAGGTTCTTACTTTGGGTGGGGTACTTCTGGTGTACGTAGCAGTAGTGCTATTTGGAGTGCTCAATGTACTTGGTAGCCCTTCAACCAGTTAATTCTTGTGGGATTGGAGGCAGAATCTACCCTTAGCCTCTTATCTCTTTCCCCTTCATTAACATACATATCAATATATAGACCAGTTTCTACAAGTACTACGATACTCGGCTATGCCTGCGCTGGGAAATTTCTTCGGAGGTCTTCTGGCCGAGATACTTAATGTATCGAATCTGGTCGCCCATGAAAAAGGCTGGAAGGATACCGTTCTGGTAATGCCCAAAGAAACTGTCCGGATTCTGGTGCGTTTCCAGCAACCGGGCAAATTTGTGTTCCACTGCCACAACCTGGAGCATGAGGACGATGGCATGATGCTGAACTACGAAGTGAAATAGCTTTTACAATTTTTATAAAAAAATGACACTTACTCCCATGCGTCCTACAAAAGTCTTACTAAGCGTTGCCATCCTTCTGTTTTTGGGTTGGTACAGTGCCTATGCCCAAAACGCCCTATTCGCGCAGACAGGAATGCAACCCGCCCTGACCACCGGTCCGGACGGAGTGCTTCACCTGGTTTTTGGAAAAGGCAATGCCATTTACTATGCCTATTCGAACGATGAGGGTGCTAATTTCTCAGTTCCCGAACTTGTCGACAGTCTCACTGGCCTGCACCTGGGAGCATCGCGGGGCCCCCGGATTGCCGCCTCCCGGCGCTCCGTCGTGATTACGGCCATTGACCGCAAAGGAGACCTGTATGCCTATACCCGTGGCCCGGCAGGACGGTGGGCGGAGCCCCAGCGGGTAAACGATGTACCCGAAATTGCCAAAGAAGGATTCAATGCCCTGACCGGCGATGGAGAGGGCAATTTTTTCGTAACCTGGCTGGACCTGCGGCAGGATAAAAAGAACAAGCTCTACGGAGCGACATCTTCCGATGACGGGAAATCTTGGAGCGCTAACCGACTGGTGTACCGTTCGCCTGACTCCACCGTATGCGAATGCTGCCAGCCCTCCGCTTTGATGCGGGGGAAGGAGGTTTTTGTCATGTTCAGAAACTGGATTGACGGATCACGGGACATGTACCTGATTGCTTCGAATGATAAGGGTAAAACATTCCGTTCGCCGGTTAAGCTGGGGCAGGGTACCTGGAAGCTCAATGCCTGCCCCATGGATGGCGGAGATCTCAGCGCCGGCGCAGGCAAGGGTATCACCACGGTCTGGCGGCGGCATAACCAGCTCTACCTTGCCAGGCCGGGCAGCGAAGAGCAGCCAATAGCCCAGGGACGTAATGCATCGATAGCCGTGAGTGGCCCAGGCACGTATGTTGTTTGGCAGCATGAGGGGAATATCTGGCTCAATATAGCCAATCAGGAAAAGCCCGAGTCATTGGGTGCAGGCCGGTTTCCCCGCCTGGTCGCTCTTTCAGGAGGTAGGGCGTATTGCGTTTGGGAGGATGGAGGAGTGCTGCGCGGGAAAGTGATTGCCTCAAATGATTAAATACAACAACCAAAACCAATAAATCACATGAAAACAATCCTTCTGATCTGTGTTGCTACCCTATTCGGTACGCTCACCTACGCTCAGCATGAGCACAACCAGCCGTCTCAAACCGATACGTCAAAACCCAAACCCAAGAGCCCCCGGCAAAGCGCCATGGCCATGGTGGGCGACAATCACGTG
>CATMVR010000551.1 GCA_950075905.1 uncultured Persicitalea sp.
ACGAAATCCTGGCGGTCAAAAAAGAAGCGGGGGTGTAGCTCCCCCGCTTTCTGTCAAGCCTCCGTCATAAGCTCCTGTAATATTTTCTGGGCCGCAATGGAGATAACCGTTCCGGGGCCGAAGATACCCTTCACGCCGGCATCGTAGAGGTACTGGTAATCCTGCGCCGGAATAACCCCTCCGGCTATAACCATGATGTCTTCCCGACCAATTTTGCGAAGTTCCTCAATCAGCTTGGGTACCAGCGTCCGGTGGCCGGCGGCCAGGCTGGATGCACCCACTACGTGTACATCATTTTCGGCAGCCTGACGGGCTACTTCTTCGGGAGTTTGGAAGAGTGGCCCCATGTCCACATCAAAACCCAGATCGGCAAAACTCGTGGCGATGACTTTGGCACCCCGGTCGTGGCCATCCTGACCCATCTTGGCCACCATAATTCGGGGCCTGCGGCCATCGAGTTCGGCAAACTGATCGGCCATTTGCCGCGCCAGCCGAAAGTTTTCGTCGTCTGACACCTCCGCTTTATATACGCCCGAAATAGAACGAATGATTGCCTTATAACGTCCAAATGAACGTTCCATGGCATCCGATATTTCTCCCAGCGTGGCGCGAACAC
Source organism: uncultured Persicitalea sp. (assembly GCA_950075905.1). GTDB lineage: Bacteria > Bacteroidota > Bacteroidia > Cytophagales > Spirosomataceae > CATMVR01. The sequence continues at coordinate 617 of CATMVR010000551.1, forward strand.
GGGCGGCGTCTACGGCCAGGGCCAGCAGATTGCTATCCAGATCCGTTCCGCCAGGTTGCTGGCAGGCATCGGTCAGGGCGGCCAGGGCGGCCTGTACCTTCTCTTCGTTTCTGGACTGTTTTACAGCACGAAGCCGGTTGATCTGCGAGGCCAGGACCGCCTCATTATCAATACTGAGAACCTCTATTTCCTCCTTTTCATCGGTAATATACTTATTGACTCCCACAATGACCTCCCGTCCCGAATCGATCCGGGCCTGCTTGCGGGCGGCAGCTTCTTCGATCCGCATTTTGGGCAAGCCGGTTTCGATGGCTTTGGCCATTCCCCCCAGGTTTTCGACTTCCTCTATCAACGCCCAGGCCTTTTCTACCAGCTCATGGGTGAGGGTTTCCACGTAGTAAGACCCTCCCCAGGGGTCAACCGCCTTGCAGATATCAGTTTCGTGTTGCAGAAAAAGCTGGGTGTTTCGAGCAATCCGGGCTGAAAAGTCGGTTGGCAGAGCTATGGCCTCATCCAGCGAATTGGTGTGCAGCGACTGCGTATGGCCCAGCACTGCCGCCATGGCTTCAATGCAGGTACGGGCCACATTGTTAAACGGGTCCTGCTCGGTAAGGCTGTACCCGCTGGTTTGGCAGTGGGCGCGCAGGGCCATTGATTTTTCACTTTGGGCTCCGAGTTCCTTCACAATTTTAGCCCACAGTAGTCTTCCCGCGCGTAGCTTGGCAATTTCCATGAAATGATTCATGCCGATGCCCCAGAAAAACGAGAGCCGGGGGGCAAAGTCGTCTATTTCCATGCCCGCCCCCAGGCCCGTGCGCAGGTACTCCCAGCCATCGGCCAGGGTATAGGCTAGTTCGAGGTGCGCCGGAGCGCCCGCCTCGTGCATGTGGTAGCCACTGATGCTGATAGAATTAAACTTCGGCATCTTCCGGGCGGTATAGGCAAATATATCACCGATAATCCGCATGGAGGGGGCCGGAGGATAGATGTACGTATTACGCACCATGAATTCTTTCAGAATATCGTTCTGAATGGTACCCGAAAGAGCTTCGGGCGCTACCCCCTGCTCTTCGGCCGCTACGATGAAAAAGGCCATCACCGGAATAACCGCCCCATTCATGGTCATGGATACCGACATCTGGTCGAGGGGTATTTTATCAAAAAGTATCTTCATATCCTCTACCGAATCAATGGCTACCCCGGCTTTGCCTACGTCGCCCAGTACGCGCGGATGATCAGAATCGTAGCCGCGGTGGGTAGCCAGGTCAAAGGCCACCGAAAGGCCCTTCTGACCCGCCGCCAGATTGCGCCGGTAAAATGCATTGGACTCCTCGGCGGTCGAAAACCCGGCGTACTGCCGGATCGTCCAGGGGCGCTGCACGTACATACTGGCGTAGGGGCCGCGCAGGTAGGGGGGGATTCCGGCCCCAAACCCCAGGTGATCGGCCTCAGCCAGGTCGTCAGAAGTATACCGGCGTTTTAATTTGATCCCCTCGGAGGTGGGGAAAGGCTTGTAGTGTACGTTGTCGGGTTTGTCGTTTTCCGACAAACGGTTTTTTGCTGTGTTGATAAAGTCTGGCTTCATAACTTGGTTTCTTTACTAAAAGATACGGTCCAGGGTGTGTGGTTTCAATAAAGCATATTCCCAGGCCGGAGACAGCTCTTCGTTGATAGTTTCTGCCGGCTTTTTCTCTACCTGATTTTCTTCCTGGTACTTGTTGGCACCAACCAGCACTTTACCGGTTTGGTACTCATCTACCCGGGCATTCCACGCATTTTTTATATCTTCCTGAATGATATTTTTCTCGAAAGCCTTCGTCAGCCCTCCCTGCTTCTCAATTTCCAAAAACTTATCCCAGGCCGCGGCAGCCAGTTTTTGGGTTTCTATTTCGAGGTAGTACGAACCCGCCGCCGGGTCGGCTACGCGGTCAAGCAGGGCTTCGTTTTTTAGTAGCAAAGAAATATTCCGGGCTATACGCTCAGAAAAGTCAGATGGCTTGTTGTACTGCGCATCGTGCGGCAGAGTACTAAGGGCGTCGCATCCACCCACCACCGCGCTCATGGCTTCCGAGGTTCGCCTCACGAGATTGGTATGCGGCGAATGCCCCGATTGGTACAGCTGCGAACTTTGGGTATGCACAAAGGCCTGGCACAGTTCGGCGGGTAGTTCATAGGCGTCGGTAATTTTCCGGTAGAGATACCGCAGCGCTCTTAGCTTTGCTATTTCGGTCAGGTAGTCCGTACCCACCGACACAGTAAAAACCAAACGCGTGACCGCCAGCAAAGCCGGTACATCCCGGTCGGTCAGCTGATCAAGGTAGGTAACAAATGAAGCCAGCGTATAGGCAAGCTCCTGCACGGCGTCGGCCCCGCTTTCGTGAAAGACATGACTCTCTACCTTATAGCAGCGGAATTCGCGCATGTTTTTGGTGGAGATAATTGCCTCCGCAATCTGATCAAACACCCCCTGGGTGGAGGTACCCTTTCGCATCCAGGCGGCCAGAGGATCATGCACAATCCCCCCTTTGAGGTAGTAGCCCGCCCCCTGCGATAGTTCTTTGATAAGCCTGACCGGGTGTTCGGACGATTCGAGAAAAACGGGAGTATCCGTTAAGCGTATAGTATACAGCGACTTGCCTAATTCTAACTTGTCAAGGTCAAGATCTCCGCCCAGTAGCCACACGCCATCGGCTCCCCCCGAGAGGTATTGTTGTATCCGGGAGTTTACGGTAGAGGCTTCGTCGAAGGGTATGACGGGGAGAGTAAGCCAGCCCGGACTTTGTTTTTGGGCTACCTGAATCATTTTGAGATCTGACTCGTTCACCTCCCTATCGGTATAGTAGGGCTCCATCTGCACAGAAGCGGCGGGCCGATACAGCATATCTTCGTAAGGGCGGCCTTTCAGTTCTTTTTCTGCCCTCTTTTGCCAGGAGTTCTTGTCAGTCTTTGTAAAATCAGTCCACAAGGAAGCCTTCATACGAAAAATAATTGTATTTAATCAATTTAAAATTTTTAAATAAAGCAAAGCTACGCATTTGAGATTACATTTTTTTTATTCCCGTCTAGGCCCTTTTTGAATTGACCTTTTTAGGCCTTGTATTATTCCTTTAGTTTTATCAAGTGGCTTGATTTCGGTTTTTTGAGGTTGTAAATTCAGGGAGAAATTTACGGCGCACACTAGATCATTTTGCTATCTTTGCCTCCCCGGAAAACATTATGACACCAGACCAGCTAAATTTTACATTGGAAAGAGTTGCTCCACCACGTGAAGTGGACATCGTATGGGCCAAATGCTTGCGAATAATTCAGGAGAATATCCCGGATCAAAGCTTCCGAACCTGGTTCGAGCCGATCCGCCCCCTGAAATTATACGGCAAGGTATTGACTATACAGGTGCCGAGCCAATTCTTTTACGAGTGGCTGGAAGACAACTTTGTTCACCTGCTCCGGGATGCGCTCGACTACTCCATTGGCCGTGACGGCATGCTCGAATACTCCATCATTG
>CATMVR010000552.1 GCA_950075905.1 uncultured Persicitalea sp.
ACAGTACGGCATCCAGGTTTTTAACCCGGGCCCGCAGCATTTGCTGTCTGAAATCGGGCCCGGTGTCAATGACGAATGATTTTCCGTTTACTTCGATCCAGGCCGACACCCGCAGTCTTTTATCACGATAGTCTACAGACTGGCATACGGCACATTCGCAGGCAATAACGGGTACCCCCTGCGAAGTGCCAGTACCAAGAAACGTGATGTTCATGCGGTTTACTCAGTCAAATTAGCCACCACTTCTACCAGGCGGTCAAAGTTGAGGGGCTTCATGAGCGCATCGTTGAAGCCGGCCTCTTTAAAATCCTCTTCGGTATAGTTTTTGGCATTGCCCGTAATAGCCACGATCGGAGTTTTAGCTTTATTGGCATCTCCCAGGCCACGGATAGTCCGAGCGCATTCCATTCCATCCATAATTGGCATATTGATGTCGAGCAGAATGATATCGAAATCTTCTTTTTCGAGTAATTGCAGTACCTGCTCCCCGTTTTTGACGGCAGTGATTTCGTAATTCTGGAACTCCAGTATTTTTCGGGCTAAGTTTTGAATGACCGAGCTGTCTTCGGCAATCAATACACGTTTGGTATACGACATGTTGCTTTGATCGGGTTTTAAATTAATTTGGCATGGTGAATTTAGGTATAATTCTGTCAAGATCGCAAATCAGGTACGTACGAAGTCATAAATTCGTGCAAAAAAAAGGCAGTGAGTAAAGTTGTCCCACCCATCCTGCAAACAATAATCCGCTAGTACCTGATGGCAAAAAAATGAACCAATACCCTGAATAGTACAGTTATATCTATCCAAATACAGCAACCGGCCCGCCACTATACCATTGTTTATGTTGATCAAACCCTTACCCTCCATTTATTTCTTATGAAAAAAATAGCTTACATGGCATTATTGGGCGGGCTGTGCTCCCTACCGGTACTCGCCCAAACCTACAAAGAAGAAATTGAGGCGCATCGGGCCCACTATAAAGATTAGGGCAAACGCATGAGATATACACAGTTTAGTCAAGTATCTATCTTTGTTGTTTATGACAGAGATACGACAATACTTTTCAGACATAGCTGACTTCCGTGAATCCCACAAGTGCAGGCACCTTTTGTCGGACATACTGATAATCGGATTGTGCACCTATTTGAGCAACGGGCAGGATTATGAAGATATGGTTATTTTCGGACAGACCAAAGGCAGACAATTAGCTGGACTACTGGAACTTCCCAACGGCGTTCCCTCCCATGACACTTTCAATCGGGTATTTCAAATTCTTGACTGTGAAGTACTCAAAGGGTGCCTAGTGAAGCATGGGGAAGGGCTGCTAGAGGTTCTGGCGGAAAAGCAAATCTGCGTGGACGGCAAGAAGCTGAGGGGATGCAACCCGCAGAGTAGAGGCAACAGGGGACTGTACATCGTTAACGCCTGGGTCTCGGAAAACCGACTGTGCATCGGCCAGCAGAAGGTCTGCGACAAGAGCAACGAGATAGACGCCATTCCAAAACTGCTGGCAGAAATTGACATTACTGATGCGGTGGTGACCATGGACGCGATGGGTTGCCAGAAGGAGATCGCCCGGCAGGTAACGGAGCGGCAAGGACACTACCTTCTGGCGGTAAAAGAGAACCACAAGGAACTCTTCGAGGAGGTCAGCTGCGCTTTCAAGGCCAGCAGGCCCATTACCGTTAGTGAAGAATGGGAGTACGATCACGGCAGGTTCGAGACCCGCAGGTGCAGTATCCTGTCAGCGGCCAGTGCGATCGACGAGCAGGTCATCGCCGAGTGGGCGGGATTGCGGACCATCGTTAGGCTGGAGGCGACAAGAACCCTAGCCGACAAGCAGACTACTGAGACGCGGTACTATATCAGCGACGAGTCCGAGTGTAACGCGCTTTATTTCAATCGCTTGGTCAGGGGGCACTGGGCCATAGAGAACCACCTGCATTGGCACCTGGACGTCACCTTTGGCGAGGATGCATGCCGGGCTAGGGCCGGCAATGCCCCGGAAAATCTAGCCACTCTGAGAAAATTGGCCTTACAGATCCTGGCTCAGCACAACGATAGACTGAGTCTGAAAAAAAGGAGGGTCAAGGCCGCCTACGATATAAACTACTTGAAATCTCTTTTAAATTAACTCTCATGCGTTTGCCCTATATAAAGATAAGTTTGCCGCAAGTACCCGGGCTCCTATTTCAGGAGAGGATCTCTCCTATCTACGCTTTTTCGCCCCTGACTCCACCTATCGGGTAAAGGCCACTTTTATCCGCACCCTGGGCACCTCGCCCTTTCAGATGCCCACTTACAGCGGTATGAAAAAAGAATTTGTCAAATACGGGGAGCTACATTTTGTGCTGAATGGCCAGAAACAACGGTTGAGTGTATACCGTAATCTGACGCTCCCGGCCATTCCGCAGTACAAAAACCATCTCTTTCTTCCTTTCAAAGATCTGACCAATACCCATGAGTCCTACGGGGGCGGTCGCTATATCGATCTTGAAATTACCGATATCAGGGACGCTGTGTATATTCTGGATTTCAATAAAGCGTATAATCCATATTGCGCTTACTCAGATGGATTCAATTGTCCTATTCCACCCCAGGAAAATCACCTTCCCCTAAGGGTCGAGGCTGGTGAAATGAATTTTGGAAAGGATCACTAATTTTTAATAACCAGTAAAGCGCAAAGCCATCCTTCGTACGTGAGGGATGGCTTTGCGCTTTATTTACTGACTGTGTTTGTTAATAGTACTTATTTTCTCTTTTTAGTAATCACGAATGGCACACACACATCTACCGGGCAGCAGTCCTCCACCACTATGATGATTGGGCAGCAGCCTTCGGCCGGACAACTTCCGGAAGTCGAGGTGAATGTGTATTCGTAGTTACCCAGTTCGGTTTCGTTAGCCTGGTACGTATTACCAGTACCAACCTGCACCGGCTGACCGCCTTGTACTTTACGGAACCACACCACACCCGAATATTGGCCCGGTACGCTCAGCTGTATACCACTACCCTGACCACGACACAGCAGAATCGGTACGGTAAAGCATTCCCGGTCGATATCGTCCTCCCCTTCCACACCGTTGTTTGGCGTACTATCATCGTCCTTCTCGGTCATCTTGGTGATTTCAGCCGTATTGAACCACACACCCTGGGCTATAACTTTCACCCGGATGACAAGCGAAACCGTATCGCCTACCACCAGGCTGTCGATCATCCACTTCTTGCTCACCGAGGAGTAACTACCCGTCTCGGGAGTGCTGCTCACAAACTGCACACCGGCGTTAAGCGCATCGGTGACCTCAATGCCGTGGGCCGTGGCCTCCCCTTCGTTCCATACCCGTACCGTATAGGTCAGCGTGTCCCCCAGCATAGCCATTTTCTTACTGATGGATTTGTCGAGGGCCAGGTCGTACTTCTTCTGGCAGTCTAGGCGCTCCACCCGTACGGTGTCTACGCACTCACCATTGCTGATGAGGAAGGTATATACCGTGCCAATGCCCGTCATCCCGCTGGCAAAGCCCGAAGACGTTACACTGGCCGGATTGCCTGCCGTTGTGGTGTACGTAGCACCGAACACCTGTGGCAGCGTAAGTGTATCGAAGCAGGTGGACTGACGCGGAATTTCAAGAACTCCCCGGAAGATAAACACTGTGTCCGAACAGGCACTTCCTAGTGTCTTGTCCCGCAGGATGAATGTATAAACACCACTCTCTGTCATGCCATTCACTACCCCTGTAGTCGGGTTAATGGTTGCAGCCACAGGATTCTGAGGCTCGGCAGTCCACTCCTGGAAAGAAGTAGCGTCAGGCAGGTTGAACGAGGTGGTGGGCCGGCAAATCGTCACATCAGGACCAGCCTCTGGTTTCACACAATTGTTGCTGCAATCCCGGAAGGGAATCAAAACGGTCACATCCCGGAAGCAGTCGTTTTTGCCATTGTATATCCGCACGATGTAGGCTTGTCCGGTCGGGAAAGCAGGGTTGGGCAGGGTGGTCACCGAGATGCCGCTGCCCACCAATGGCGTGGCGCTTGCGTAGGACTGTAAGCCGCCCACCGTGGTGGCGAAGGTGTACCGATCCCCTCCGCTGATACCACTGATAGTAAAGCTGGCA
>CATMVR010000553.1 GCA_950075905.1 uncultured Persicitalea sp.
CTGCGTGTCGCCCGGGTGGGTAGACATGCGCGTAGCCTCGCGTGACCCCGGCCATGAGCACAAGGAAGACCTCGACTCCGTGCGGCAGGCCGCCATGCGGGGGGGCTTTACGGAGCTTGTGCTGCTGCCCAACTCCCGGCCGGTGGTGGACTCCAAAGACACCTTGAACTACGTACGGCAGGAGCGGGGAGCTTACCCCGTGCAGGTGCATGTGGCGGCGGCCGTGACACGTGGGGCCGACGGCACCGATTTTACAGAAATGATCGACCTGCACCGGGCGGGCGCCGTGGCATTTACCGACGGCGAGCACCCGATTCAGAACGCCGACATCCTGCTCAAAGCGCTGCTGTACCTGCGCCCCCTGAATGCCTTGCTCATCAACCGCCCCGAAGACCGGCAGCTGACCCTGTTCGGGCAGATGAACGAAGGGGTCACCAGCACCCTGCTGGGACTCAAAGGTATGCCTGCGCTGGCCGAAGACATGATGCTGAGCCGTGATCTGAAACTGCTGGCATATAGTCTGGAACAGGAAAAAGTAGATGCCTCGTCCGTTCCCCTGCTGCATGTATCGCTGCTCTCAACGGCCCGGGCGGTAGAACTGATCCGTGAGGCCAAGGCCCAGGGCCTGCCGGTGTCCTGCGATATTGCCGCGCACCAGCTGGCTTACGACGATCAGGTACTGATGGACTTTGACACCAATCTGAAAGTAAACCCGCCCTTCCGGAGCCCGGCTGATATTGAGGCGCTGCGCGTGGGGCTGGCCGACGGTACCATCGACTGCGTGGTGTCTGACCATAGCCCCCACGACGAGGAGAGTAAAAACCTGGAATTTGACCATGCTGACTTTGGTATCACGGGACTGGAAACGGTATTTTCCCTGCTGGTTATGTACGGTGGTCTACCACTGGACGAGCTGGTGGCGAAGCTTACGAGCGGGCCCCGGCGAAATTTACGTTTGCCGTCGGTACACATTGCGGAGGGACAACCCGCTAATCTGACTATCTTTGCCCCGGAGAAAGAGTGGACATTTGCCAAAACGCTATCCAGGTCCAGAAATACTCCCTTTCTGGGACAAACGCTGCGCGGAAAAGCCGTGGGTATTTACCATCAGGGGCGTTTGCAGTGGCTGGATCAGGATACGGTCGTTTCCTGATGGCATTGCCCGTGGAAGTTCCCCTCGGGCTTAAAAATTAGATATGAATTCGATTATAAATTACTTCAATAAACCTCTCCTCAAAATTCCGCTGATATTTGGGTTGGCTACCGGCCTGGTTGCCTTCCTGTTTTTTCTGGGGCTATACTGGATCGGGGTGATGCCCCTGGGCAACAAGAAAGCGCTTGACTTCGGAATTTTTGTGATCATGATGGCGGCAGCCTGCTGGTACTACCGCCGCAAGATTGGCCATGGCTACATGCATATGTGGGAGGGACTTACTATTTGCTACGTAGTCAACTCGGTGGGCGCTTTTGTACTGGGCTGGTTGATCTATCTTTTCTTAGTCTACATCGATCCGGGCGTTTTTACGACTTATCTCGCAAATATGAAGCAGCTCTTGCTGGATGGTCAGGCAGAACTGGTCAAAAACATCGGGGAGGCCGAGTTTCAGAAAATGCTCGTCAGCATCGGTGAGACCAAGCCGAGTGAGCTGATTACCGACGAGCTCAGCAAGAAAACTATTATGGCGGTTTTGCCCATTCTGATCATTTCCCTGATTTTGCGGAAGCAAAACCCCGCAGAAATAACGGGCAGGTCCTGAGGTTTGTTTCTTGACGTTTTAGGCAATTACGTGTACATTTACCGTATCTCTCATACTCCTTAACCTTCTAAGCTCATGCAAGAACAAGTATCTACTGCCCGCGTTGCTCTCAAATACGGTGTCATTACTTCGGTGGCTTCCATTGTGTACTCTACGCTCCTGATGGTGCTGGGGCAAAACCAGAATCAGGCGCTCGGTGCGCTGGGCTTCGTTATTCTGGTAGCCGGTATTGTCTTTGCCATGCGCGATTACCGGGAGCAGAACAACGGATTTATGACCTACGGACAGGGGTTGGGTATTGGTAGCCTCATAGCTGCCATTGTAGGGGTGATTGGTAGCCTGTTCACCATGTTCTATATTCAGTTTATTGATAATACCATTATAAGGCAGTCTATCGATAAGGCGCGTTCCGATATGGAAGCCCGGGGAATGGACGACAGCCAGATAGACCAGGCCATGGAAATCACCGAGAAGTTTATGACACCGGGAGTAATGTTCCTGGTTCAGGTACTGACGTACCTATTCATTGGCTTCATCATTTCCCTGATTCTGGCCGCCATCCTCAGAAAAGACAAGCCCGTGTTTGAATAATAGTTTTTAATGATAGAATGATAGAATGATAGAATGAGTGAATAAATTAGATATTCTATCATTCACTCATTCTATCATTCAAAATTAGCTTCTCCCGTGTTTGCCATTTTTCAAAAAGAAATAAGCAGCTTCTTCAACTCCCTGATTGCCTACATCGTCATGGCGGCTTTTTTGCTGGCGGTGGGGCTCATTGTGTGGGTATTTCCTGATTCCAACGTGCTCGACTACGGCTATGCCGATCTGAGCGTATTTTTTAGCCTCGCCCCCTTTGTGCTGCTGTTTCTGATTCCGGCCGTTACGATGCGGTCGCTGGCGGAGGAAATTCGTACTGGTACGCTGGAATTGCTCCTGACCAAACCCCTTAGTGATGCCGCCCTGGTGGCCGGAAAGTTTCTGGCCAACTGGCTGCTGGTGGCTCTGATGTTGCTGCCGACTTTGTTGTACTACCTAAGCGTGTATCAGCTTGGAACCCCCCCCGGCAACATCGACTCGGCCGCCGTGTTTGGCTCTTACATTGGCCTGCTGTTGCTTAGCGGTGCGCTTACGTCTATGGGCCTGTGGGCCTCCTCGCTCAACGACAATCAGATCGTAGCCTTTGTGGTAGGGGTGTTTTTGGGCTTTGTGTGGTACAGTGGCTTTGGGGCCGTGTCGCAGCTGCTGGGGTCTGGCGGGCTGGCGCTGTTCTTTTCCAACGCTGCCCTCGACCAGCAATACGAGGCGCTGGGTCGAGGGCTCGTGGATCTTCGCAATGTAGTGTACCTGCTCAGCCTGATGCTCTTTTTCCTGACCCTGACCTATTGGCGGGTAGGGGCGCTGCGGCGGTAGGCTACACCTTGCCAATCATGATTTTCTTACCTCCCTGGCGCACAGACTCGTAGATCGCGTCTATTACCAGCATGTCTTTAAGGCCTTCCACGCCGGTCATGTTAGGATCGGGCGTGTTGTTCAGAATACAGTCGGCCAGGCCGTCCATCTGAGCCGTCTGGTGCGTTACGACGGGCTGGTCGAGTGGTCCCTTGTGGGTACTTCCCTTGATCGGTCCGTAGCCAAAAGCCGGTTCCAGCTGGGCGTGGCCCTTGCTGCCAATGAGCCGCAGGCTACCCAGGCCATTGAAGTTATAGGTGGTGGAGCAACTGGCCAGTGCCCCACTCGGAAAGCCCAGCTGGAAAGTCATGGTTTCGTCTACTTCCTTAAATTTTACCGGGTCGGTTTTTACTTCCTGGGCCGTCACCCATACGGGCTCCTCGCCCGTAGCGTAGCGGGCCCCGTTGATGCAGTAGATGCCTACATCCATGAGAGCGCCCCCCCCGGCCAGTTCTTTTTTGAGCCGCCATTGGGTGGGATCGCCGATTTTGAAACCCGAGCCATTTTCAACGTACATCACGTTACCAAACTCACCGGCCTCGCGCATCCGGATAATCTCACGGGTGTGGGGCTCAAAGTGCAGCCGGTAGCCCACAAAAAACTTTACGCCGGCCTTATTGCAGGCAGCAATCATCTCGCGGGCCTGTTTGGCGTTGTCGGCTACGGGCTTTTCGCAGATCACGTGCTTCCCCGCGGCGGCTACCTGCAGCACGTGCTTTTTATGCAGGGAGTTGGGCGTGATGACGTACACCACATCTATATCGGGGTTGTCCTTCATCTGCCCGATCGTCTCGTAGTTGTATACATTCTTGTCGGGAATATTGTACTTGCTCTTCCAGACATCGATCTTGGAGGGCGTGCCGGTCACGATGCCGACCAGCTCGGCCGACTGGCAGGTTTT
>CATMVR010000554.1 GCA_950075905.1 uncultured Persicitalea sp.
ACCACTGGGCCTCGTAGGTATGCGAAATAATGTCGTCGTAGTCGGCTACGTTGATCAGGGCAAAGTAGCATACCGACACGGTGCGCTCGATGGGGTCGCGATTGGGTTGCCCAAACACGTACAGCTGTTCGAGATAAATATCTTTCAGGCCCGTCAGCTCGTGCAGAATGCGGGCCGAGGCCGTCTCGGGGTCTTCGTCGGGTTGCAGCCAGCCACCCATCAGCGACCAGGTGCCATCATATACTTCTACTCCTCTTTTAACCAGTAGCAGTTTGAGGGCGTCCCCGTCGAAACCAAATATTATCGAGTCGAGGGCTACCAGGCATTTGGTCTGCGCCCGGTATTGTTCAAGCATTCTGTTTATCACTCGTACGAAGGTGTTTAAGGGCCATTAACGTATAAAGGCCCTGGCTCGTATTGACCTACTCAAAGGAATTTTAGGATATTATTTTGGAGGAATACGCGCAAACGGTGGATGTCTTCATCGGTAATGGCCGGAAAGTTGGCAATTCGCACGGATGTGTTTTTCCATTCCCCGTAGCCATTGCCCAAAACGATTCCCTCGATGAGCGCCCTCTCTTTCAACTTACCGATAAAAAGCCCCTCCCCCCGGAAAGCTACCACCGTCGGGGAGCGTACCGCTTCGTTCCCGACGAGGGGGGCAACGGGAAGTTTTTCCAGCAGTGCGTACCAGGCCTGGGCCCGCTGCCGGGTCTGGACGTCGATCTGCCGAATGGGAGATACTTGCTGCATAACCCGATACAAGAGGTAGATGGCCAGGGTATTGGGCGTGTAGGGGGTCTGGTTTTTCAGGAAATTTTCCCGCACAAACAGCAGGCTGTTGTAGTGCCGGTGGTCGGCCACGCGCTGAGCCTGCTCTACCGCCCGGGGCGATACGATCAGCACCCCCAGACCGGGGGGCAGGCCAAAGCATTTCTGCACCGAGGCAAACCACACATCGGCCGCCTCCCAGGGCAGCGCAACGCCCGCCATAGACGAAGTGGCATCCACGGCAATGAGCCCCGCAAAGGCATGCCGGCTAGCGAGCAGCAGCTCTGAAGAGATGGCCGTGGCGTTGGAGGTTTCGTTGTGGGTGAGGCACAGGACATCCGCTTGCTCGACGCTTGCGATACCCGCCACGTCCAGGGGTTCGTCTACGCCGAAGGGCTGCGCCACGCAGTCGGGAAATAGTCGCCGGGTGTACTCGTACCACTTCTGGCCAAATGCCCCGTTGAAGGCGTGCAGGCTCCGGTGCCCGATCAAAGACTGGGCTATAATTTCCCAGCACTCGGTGGCCGAGGAGGTAAAGTAGATTTCGTACTCGGCCGGCAGGGCGAGCTTTTCACTCAGGGCGGCCACGGTTTGAGCCAGCAGATCCATGAAAGCCGCCGATCGGTGGTTCATGCTCAGAATACCCGAACGGTAGGCGTCGGTCAGGTAGTGCTCTACCTCGGGGTACAGCTGTGAGGGGCCGGGATAAAACGATACATTCATTCACAAATATAGCCCTTCCTCGTCAAAGGCCACCTCCTGCCACTGCCCTTTGTGCAGGATACGCAGCGTTTTGTAGCCCGCTCCTTTGAGTTGCAGGGCGGTGCGGGCCAGGCGGGAGGTTATCTCGGCTGGCGCGTGGCTGTCGGAGTTGATCATGACCGGAATGCCCAGCCGCCGGGCCTTTTCCAAAATGGGCAGCGAGGGATACAAGCTCAGGTTCTTTTTGTACAGGCCCCGGGTATTAGCTTCCAGCACGCAGCCCGACGCCGCCACTGCGGCCAGGGTTTCGTCAATCTGGGCCTGGTACCAGTCTTCGTTTTCGTCCCAGAGTCTGCTGCGGAGATTATGGATTTTTATTTTATCCAAATGACCCAGTATATCGGGCGGATCGCTTTGCAACATTTCACGAATGCGCCCGTAGTATAGACCAATCACTTTCCGAATGTCGCCACCGTGAACCTCCGTAAGGCCGCACATGAATTTTTCGGTCGAGCCGTCGATTTCCCAGGGTTCGCCGGCTTCGTTCAGATCCAGGTAGTGCACCGAGCCAATGGTGTAGTCGAGGCGGGCGGCGTAGGTAGCCGGACCCGAATGCCCCGGCAGGTAGTCTACTTCCAGGCCCGAGTAGAGTTCTATCTGCTCCGAAAATTCCTGTTTGAGCGCCCGCGTTTCGGCGAGGTAAGCATCCAGCTTATGCGCTTTCATACTCCACGCGTTGTCGAAATGCACCGGCCCGTGCGACGAAAATCCGAATACGCCCACTCCCTGCCGGAGAGCGGCTTCCACCTGCGCCCGGAGCGATTCGACGCCATCGCAGTAGTGGCTGTGACTATGGTAATTGGTCCAGTAGGTTTTCATAGGAGGTAGGAGGGTAAATAGCTTAAAACTACCACGAATACCGGGCCCGGAGCCAGGCGCTGCGCCCTACCTCGGCTACCCCGGAGCCGTGCATCCGGTAGGCTTCGTTGGTCAGATTCTGAAACTCGGCGCTCAGGTTCAGGCGTCCAATTTGCTGGCCTGCCGCCAGGTTAAATACCCGCCAGCCAGGGGTACCTCCGGCCGGAATCCGGTTGTCGTCTACATCGCCCTTCGCCAGGCGGTCCTGTTGGGCGGCGGTGTAGAAATCCAGCCGGGCAAACCAGGTCTTCCGCGAGGGCTGGTAGTGCAGCGAAAGCTTGCCATTCAGCGGCGGGATGCGCCGGTAGGGCTCGTTGCCCGACAGATTTTGCCCGTAGGTGTAGTTGACGAAGCCCGCCAGCATCCAGCGGGCAAGCAGCTGCCATTCGGCTTCGGCTTCCAGCCCCCGGATGAACGCCCGCGCGATGTTTTCTTTGAGGTATACGGGGTACCCCTGCCGTACCTCCTCGGTTTTGATGCGTCCGATCAGATCAGTGAGCTGATTGTGGTACGCAAAAATTGAGGATGAAAACCGGTTTGTTTTGAGCTTAACCCCCAGCTCCTTAGTGAAGCCCCGCTCGGGGCGCAGGGAATTATTGGGTACTTCGTACCGGAAATCCACGATACCCAGCGTGCCGAGGTCATCGATATTGGGAGCCCGGAAGGACGTATTCACGTTTCCGACCAGTTTCAGGAAAGGAAAGAGCGCGTACGAGACCCCGGCATTTCCCACCAGCGCCGACGGCTTGATGGTAGAGGTACCCAGGTCGCTATCGGGAATGGAGATGGCAAATGTATTGTAACGCCCTCCGGCCGTGAGCAGCCACTTGCCAAGCTCTACGCTATGCAGGGAATAAAACGCCAGGTTGCTCATCGTGGCCTGATCGGGGTAAAGCCCCCGTTGCACCGGGTGAGGACCAACCGAGCTCCAGATCGGCTCCACCTCCTGTTTCATGCTCCTGACCTGATCGTAGTACCACTCGGCTCCGGTCTGAATGGTCCAGAAAGTGGTAGGTTGTGAGCGGAAGGAGGCCAGAAAACCGTAGGTACCTACCTCGTCTTTTTCGTACAGGGTCCGCACGGCGGTATTTTTCCGGCTTTGCCGCTCTTCCAGGGTTCTGCTTACCAACGGCGTTAGCTGCCACGATTTTACTAACTTACTGTCGCGGTATCCTTCCAGGCGGGCGTAGAGCAGGGTACGCACCTGCGGATTAAACTGGTTTACGGCAAAGTTTTCCAGGACCACTTTGTGATATACCGGCACACTATCCTGCCGCAGGTGCTGTATGGACACCGTAAGACGCAGGTTGGGGTTGATAGCTACCACCGACTTGACATCCAGCGAATACTGGTCGTAGCCGGTAGGGGTTTGCCGGCCGATGCCCTCGCCCCCGATCAGATCGCCAAAAGAGCGGTACGAAAAACCGCCCTGCACCGCTACCCGTGAACCGCTGTACCCGAGCGAAAGCCGGCCGCTTTTTTCCATGCCGCCGGTCATCAGTTTGGCCTCGGCCGCTCCCGTGAACCGGGGCGCATCGGTGAGTGCCGGCGAGCTGGTGAGTACGTTGATGGTACCCCCGAGTGCGTCGCTGCCGTACTGCACCGACCCGCCCCCGCGCACCACCTCGATGCGGTTGAGCAGGAAAGGGTCGATGGTGTTGAGGTACTGATTAGGCCCCGACCGGAAGGTAGCATTGTTGAGCCGGATGCCATCT
>CATMVR010000555.1 GCA_950075905.1 uncultured Persicitalea sp.
GCAACGGGTGCGCGAAGCGCAGAAACAAGGCCGGATTCGTGCCATCCTTTGGCATCAGGGTGAATCGGATAGCAGCGTGGAGAAAAGTAAGGTCTACGAAGCGAAACTCACCGATTTTTTTGCCAGGCTCCGAAAAGAAATCGGTGCCAGTAATACCCCAATCATCATGGGTACGCTGGGGGATTTTTTCGTAAATAAGAATCCCAACGGGCAAGCGATCAACTCCATCATAGCCAGCTACCCCCAAACCCACCGGCACGTGTACGCGGTATCCTCCGAGGGCCTGGTGCATAAGGGCGATACCACGCACTTTGATGCCTCCTCGGCCCGGGAGTTGGGCAGACGCTACGCCAATAAACTGTGGGAAGTTAAGAATTGATCTTCTTTTACATGCCGACCTCTACCATTTCCCGGATTTTGTAGGTAGCAAATAACACGAATACGAAAAGCAGGATGGAGAATCCCAACATAGGGCCAAATGCCGCCACATCCATGGGGATGATAATATCGGGTTTGTCATGTTCATAGGCTATGGGGATACGATCGCCGACCCGGTATTTTCTGGATACGGTCGTCGTTTGTCCTACTTCTGGTTGGCCCGTAGCCCGGTTCAGGTAGCTTATCGTCAGTCTATCGTAGCTTCCACCTTTGTAGGCTCCCTTTGTATGAATAGTTGTAATAGTGCCGATGGTATTGATCCCCGTTTTTTTAACGGCGCGATACCGGACTATCCGTTTGAGGGTAGCCAGCATCGGAAGGCTGCCCAATACAATGAGAAAAAGATAGAGGGCATTCATTTTTTTATAAGGTTTACCAACAGGAAAGTCCTGAGCGAAACACTCAGGACGGGGCTATGTTTATACATAGAACGTATCATTTGGTGGGTTCAACACCCAGTTGTTTTAAAATGCCCAACTCATCCGAACTACCCCAGCGTTCCACCATCTTACCGTCTTTGAATTTGCTGATCTGCATGCCCCGAAACTTGACGGATTGGCCGGTAGGGGCAATACCCATAAAGTCGCCGGAATGTGTGCCGGTGGCGGTGTAGGCAAAGGCAACATTTTCGTCGTCGGCAACGAGCTGTTCAACTTCTATATGAAGGTCAGGAAATGCGGTTCTCATCATAGAAAAAAACTCAATATAGCCTTCTGGTCCGGGAGCCTGCCCGGGGGCGGGGTCATGATCAACGTTGCCGGGAGCAACCAGGTCATGCATTGCCTGTAAATTCCCCGAGTTTATCGCATCTCCAAATTTTTTCTGGGTAGTAATGTTAGATTCCTTGCTCATTGTTACATTTTTTTTGTACAAGATTGAAAATGAATGTGCTGAGGCAAGTATCATAAATTCTGTGCCACGCCTTGCTGGCTATAACTTCAAAACGGGTTTGTTGGGTAAGCAACTCCTATTTTGTCGAGAGGCGGCTCGTTGATTTGTGTGACATTGGGTTGTGGAAGCAAGCACACGCTCCGGCTCCGTGGGGAGTAGGTACAGTTCACTGGATTGTGAAGTGTACATGGGCATAAATGTAAAATATTGAATATCAGATTAAAAAGGTTATATTTAAATAAAATATAGAAACCATGTCGAAAGAGAAAAGTGCCCCGAAGAACGAAAAGAAAAAGCCCGAAAAAAATCTGAAAGAAAAACGCGCGGATAAGAAGGAAAAGCGGGATAATAAATCACTGATCGACAGAAACGCCTAGTGTGAATTTTAACCCTGTCAAGAACCAATTTCGATCTCCTGGTGAATTAGTCAGAAGCCAACGATGGATTTAATTTGTATCTCAACCGCTGACAATGACGCGTATATCCATAAAACACAGGATTAGCTATCACTATGACCGGAGAGTATTTCTTTCCGGTCATTTATTCAGACTCTCTCCCTTTGCTGCTTCGCATTCTCAGATAGAGACCTACTCGCTCAGGGTAGAGCCTGCCCACCTTTTATACTGGCAGCACGATGTGTATGGAAACATCCTGGCCCGGGTAGACTTCGCCGATGCCACCGACGCGATGGCAGTGGACGTGGCCATCGACGCTACACTTAAAAAATTTAACCCGTTCGAATTACTGGTTGAAAGCGACGCCAGTCAATTTCCGTTTGTGTACCCCGAGCCCGTCAGAATGGCCTTATGGCCTTACCTTCAGACACCGGGACCCGACCCGGCCCTCGACGAATTTATCGAAAGTACCGATCGCTTCCGGGGAGATACTTTAGGGTTTTTGGTGAGTCTTAACCGACTGGTGTTCGATCAGATCCGATATACTCAGCGGATGGAAGAGGGCGTGCAATCGTGCGCTCTAACCCTAAAAAACCGGTCCGGTTCGTGCCGCGACTCGGCCTGGCTCATCGTACAGGTAGCGCGGCGGCTGGGGTTGGCAAGCCGGTTTGTGTCGGGCTACCTGGTACAACTTAATACAGGAAACCAGGATGCCGTAGACCTGCATGCGTGGGCGGAGGTATTTGTGCCGGGGGCTGGGTGGATCGGCCTGGATACTACTTCCGGACTGTTTACCAGCGAAGGGCACATCCCTCTTGCCGTAGGGCCTGGACCCGAGCAGGTTGCCCCGGTAGAAGGAACCACGGGGGTGTGCAGATCTACCATGCATTACGAAAGTATCGTCGTAAGGAGGTAGGATGGCAAACCGGCTTCAACGTAAATTTTACTATTTTTTCAAGTCAATTATACCAGCAAAAAAATGAAAAAGTCTAATACAGAAGCCAAGTATACAGCTGGTCAACTCGTAACAGCAATTAAAAATCCCGGCCAGCAACTGATGGTCCGGCGCTACTACCACCGGATCTACTACTGCAAAACCATCGAAGGAGAAGAAAAAGAATTCGCATTTTTTGAAGCCGAAATTTCTCCCGTCCACTAGTCAGGTACCTTTATCGGAGGTAGTCTTTTGCGGGCTGCCTGACTCCTCCGGAAGTACTCACTTTTGCAGCCATGCTACTATGCGCAGCGGAGCGCCGCTGCCGCCTTTGATCTTCATGGGCAAAGCCACCACGTAGGCTCCTTTCGCTGGTAACTTATCCAGGTTAGCCACATTCTCAAAACCAGGAATATTAGCACCGTAGAAAATCTGATGGGTCCTGAAATCTGTTGACTGGCCAAAGTCAATGCTGGCGGTATCAATGCCGATGGCTTTTATTTTACGATTGTTAATGAGCCATTCGGCCGCCGCCGGGGCAATACCCGGAAAATGCAGCTGAGCCACTGCGGCCTCGCCCCGTTCCCCGGTACCCAGGTACTCTTTGGCATCCGGGTAGCGGGAGCCGTAGCCGGTACGAAACAGCACGATCGAATGATCGGCAATCTGGCCGTTGGCCTGTTCCCAGGCCTGTATATCCTCCAACGTTATCTCATAGTCTGGATTGTCCGCGGCTTTCTCCGATACGTCAATCACTACTGCTACCCCCGTCAGGCTTTCAAGGGGTATTTGTTCGGTACTCCACTTTCCTTCAGCAAAATGCACCGGCGCGTCCAGGTGAGTACCGCCGTGCTCGGCCGCGCAAAAATTGTAGGCCGAATAGTAGTACCCGCCCGGGGTAGTGCCTTCAAAGGCCGTATCGAGGCGGAAGGGTTCACTCGTGGGCCAGTAGGGGGTCTCAGCTGAGAAATCATAGCTCAGGTCGATCCATTTACCGGAAGCGAACGGGGTTTCCGGCGGTTCATTGGTTTGCTGGTTGCAGCCAACCAGCAGTAAGGTTATGGCACAAAGTAAACGTAGCATAGCTCGGAAGAAATAGTGGGACTGGGATTTTGGAGTAAGATAGCTAAAAATTAAATTTTAATTGCAACATCATTGCATAAATGAAAGAAACTCCCTTGTTTTGCAACGTTGTTTCATTTTCATGGCTAGCGTACAACTCTCCTGACTGACTGGAATTCAGAATCTGCTTCGGATCGGTCGAAAGCCTGGGCGTGGATATGTTCGGTTCGCACTTTATTCGTTTGACTATACCTCTATTTTATGAAGTTGAAGATTCTACTTTTCCTGTTTTCTTTTGCGTGTGCCGCCCTGGTGGGTCATGCCCAAAGCACCCTTTCGGGTCTCGTTTTTGATCCAGCAAACGCACCCGTGGCCGGTGCAAG
>CATMVR010000556.1 GCA_950075905.1 uncultured Persicitalea sp.
CATGCCCATTGCCGCCGCCACGATGGGCACGTTGTCAACGATAGCCGACACAACCCCGATAATAAGCACGATCACGTCCAGATTTCCAACCAGATTATCGAGCCGCCCCGCCAGGTCACTCAGCACGTTGGTGGCTTCGAGTACTCCCACGGCCGACAGAATACCCAAAAAGAACAGGATACTGGGTACGTCAATTTTACTGAGTGCGTACGCCGGAGTGTAGGGATGCCGGTCTTCTTCGTCTTTGTCTTTATGAATAATTTCTGAAATTACCCACAGCACTCCCAACACCAGAAGCATGCCCATATAGGGAGGCAGGTGGGTAACAGTCTTGAACACAGGCACAAACAGCAGGCCAAGCACGCCCGCGCCAAGCATCAGCCGGCCCTGTCCGCGTGACACGCCGTTTTCCACATCAAAGCTCGGAGTTACGGCCTCTCCTGACAGTATCGGCACGGCTTTGAGGCTTCCTTTCATGGCAAAAGTCATGTAAAGTAAAGGTACCGCCAGCGATACGATGCTGGGCACGATAAGCCGCACGATGATATTGGTGGTCGTGATCTGTCCGCCGATCCAGAGCATAGTCGTCGACACATCCCCGATGGGCGACCAGGCTCCGCCGGAATTGGCCGCAATGATAATCATCCCGGCCATAAGCTTGCGTTGCTCCGAATCAGGCATGATTTTTCGGAGCAATGAGACCATCACAATGGAGGTGGTCAGGTTGTCGAGTAAGGCCGACAGAAAAAAAGTAAGAATACAGATGATCCAGAGCAGCGAAACGGGATTGCGAGTTTTGATGCGCTCGGTGATAATAGCAAAACCTTCGTGGGCGTCAATCAACTCTACGATCGTCATGGCTCCCAGAAGGAAAAAAAGAATTTCAGAAATCTCGCCCAGGTGAAGCGACAACTCCTCTACCACCATTTCGGTATCCGAAGTATAGAGAACGTAAGCGGTCCAGCAGAGCACCCCGGTAATCAGGGCGGAGGCCGTTTTGTTAACGTTGAGGGGTTCTTCCAGAGCAATGGCCAGGTATCCGATAACAAAAATGGCAATAATAATTGTGAGCATGTTGTTTTGTTTGAATTGGAACTAAGACAAAAGGGCAGGAAGCAGTAGCGTACCTTTGCGCAGGATACACTCCGAACCTAACCCTGAAAAATTAAAAATGGTTTTTAAAGGTATTATCATTCGCATCCCGTTTTTGTGGGTAGAGGGCATGGCGCTCTTCCCTTTCGTGTTGCTGAAAACCCGCTTTCCGAACCGTATTTTATTGAATCATGAGTGGATTCACCTGCGCCAGCAACTCGAAACCGGCTTTGTTCTTTTCTACGCATGGTATTTGACAGAGTACCTGATCCGGTTGCTTCGCTACGGAAATCACGCCAGGGCTTACCGAAACATTTCTTTTGAACGGGAGGCATTTGCAAATGAGTCGACCGCGGACTACCTGCGAGCGCGGCCATTCTGGGCTTTTTTACGTTACATCTAATTCTTCGTGCGCTTCTTCTTCCAGTGGCTTGGTGTAGCTCATCACGGCAATCATCATGGTGAACGCCGTCAGAATTACCGTGATCATCAGGATACCGTCCCGAAAACCCTTAACCATATACTGTGGTGGAATTGTCAGGAAAAGCAGTACGGTAATCAACCCCCGCGGAGCAATGTACAGCAGAGGGCTCAGATTGCCCCGGAACGTCGTTTTGAGCGTAATGAAGCGCGTACCGATGATGGCCAGCAAAATCAACCCGCTGACGATCCAGGCGTCCAGGTCGGCAAATTCACTGATGTTGGTGGAGTAGCCAAAAATAAGAAAGAAGAATGTCCGGATAATGAAAGCACTCTCGGCGGTCAGCTTCTTAAACTGTTCCAGCTCTTTTTCGAATAAGTCATTTTTGAAAAAATCGTTGAGCTTTCCCCGTACAAAAAGCTCAGTGTTGTTAAGAAACAGACCAAACACCAGAATGGCCAATCGGGAAGATAGATGGTAGATTTTCCCAACAGCGTACACGATAAACAGGGCCGAAATAATAGGAAGGTACTTGACGTGGTGGTTGATCCGACTGATCAGGTACAGCAACACAAAACAGCAAATTACGGAGATGATGACAATCAGGATGGTACTCTTGAAAAACTGGAAGGCCGACTCCCAGCCCGACCCGCTCGGTATCACCAGAATGTTAAAAAGCATTAGCCCCAGAATGTCCGACAACGATGATTCGTAGACCATGTACTCCCGCCGACGGTTGTCCAGGCCCCGAACACTAGGGATGGCTACGGCACTACTGATGATGGCGAACGGTGTAGCCGTGACCATGGCGTTATAAAATTTTTCTCCGAGCAGCAGGTACAATATACCCGCAATGACCAGCATACTGAGCAACAGTCCCAGAAGCGCCGACACAAAGGTACGGCCGATCAGTTTGTGTTTGCCCCCGCTCAGCTCGAGATCAAGCCCCCCTTCGAGCACAATCAGGATCAAACCAATGGTACCCAGTGTGGGCAAAATCACCTCTACGTAGGGAATAGAAATATTGAAGTACTGCGTTACCTGCCTGATGACCATGCCCGTAGCAAGCAGCAGGACAACCGAGGGAATCTTGGTCCGGTTACTAATCAGATCGAAGCCGTAGGATAAAAGAACCGAACAGCTCAGGATTATAATTAATATTGAAATATCCATTTTGAGGATAGTAGGTTGCACATGATTTGCAATTATACAAAAAATGCCCCTCAAAACGCGGTATTATGTAACGTAGTATTGAACCTACCACCCCATAGGCGGACAAAAAAGTGCCGCCCGGTTGTTGAACCGGAAGCCGATCATGATCTCGTGGCTACCCATTGTAGACACCCGCAGGGAAGAGAGCGGATACTCGTACAAATAGCTCAGGGTTAGGTTTTGGGTTAGTGACAGACCGAGCAGAGCCCCCATGCTATCCTCAACGCGGTAATGCACGCCTCCCCACAGCCGGTCGGCGTACTGCACCCGGAGTTGGGCATCGGCGGCCAATGGCGCATTACCGGCTTTTTTGACCCATACCTGCGGTATGGCCACCCAGTCTTCGGAGAAGGCCAGCCGGTAGGCGGCTGTCAGGTAGTAGTGGGGTACAATCTTACTGGTGATTTCGCCCGCCGGCATGGCGTACGATAGTGAGATGGGCCGGGGCGAGAGCACCGATGCCGCCGTCCAGAAATTGCCCTTCCGGACCAGCATGCCCGCCGAGAAGTAGGGCTTCACCACTGAAATCCGCCCTCCGGGCAGGATGGGATCCGAGGGGGTGGAGGTCTGAATGCGGTCGAACCGGAGGACGTACTGCAAAACCCCGGCTCCGAGGCCAGCGGACAGCTGCCATTCGTTGGGCAGGCTGACATGCGCCGCACCGGTAAGCTGAGCTATATTCCGTTCGGTAGGGCCGGTCTGATCTGCCAGCAGCATGGCACCGGCTCCCCAGCGCCAGGTACCTGCGGGAGGGGCCTTTTGCCGGGTGGAGGCATAGCGGGGAGTGCGGGCCGAAACCGGCATCCGGTTTCCGTAGGCTATGGGGGAATGTACGCTCAGAAAGGCAGTGCTGGGAGCGTCGTCGAGACCCTGCCACTGCCGCCGGTAGCCAAACCGCACATCAGCAAAATCGAATGCCCCGGACAGGGCCGGGTTTACCACGTAAGGATTGAGCGTATACAGCCCTCCCTGTGGCAATTGCTGCGCGTCGGCCTTGCCGTAGATTGCTACCAGAAGTACGAAAATGAGTAAAACCTTCCCTCCCATCCCGATGAAATTTTCGCTTATAAATCAGACCTAATAATGTCTGTTTAATGAGCAAAAACCGGGCCGATCTCTGCACGCTATGATAATTTAGCGTATATTTCTTCGTTTTTCCGGTGCCGTTCTACCTTACATTCCGATTTCAACCACCTACCTTATGCACGTTTCGCTATTTTTTTTCCTATTGCTAACCGCACTGTACCCTACCCAGCCCGACACCCCGCCCCAATTCCGGAGCATCAAGCTTTCCGAATTTACCCGGGGCACGATGCGCATGATTGAAGTCACTCCGAAGCAATCGACCGTCATTTTCAATTCCCAAACTGAAACAAA
>CATMVR010000557.1 GCA_950075905.1 uncultured Persicitalea sp.
AGGATACCCGCATAGTGGCTGCGGCCCGGCTCAGCCTGCACAACGGACTCGAAGATGTTCCTTACGCCGAGCTTCTGAAGCCAGAGCACCGCCAACTCTTTAAAGAGAAGCATATTGCTTCCATCAACCGTATGGTAGTTGATCCCGAATTCCGCCGGGAAGGACTCTCCACCCTGCTGGATCGGGTCCGGATAGAGCGGGCCCGGGCGCTGCACGCAGACCTTATCATCGCCTTCCCGCAGCTTGTACGCATCGCGGCGCTGGAGAAACGGGGATTTATGTTTATCGAACAGCTGGAGAATATTCCCGAAATGCCCGAGCGGCCCTTTTTTGTGATGGCGCTGGACCTGCTTGCCGACTCAGGGAACCCGGGCAAAACCACTACTAACTGACCTGGCCCTGCGGCAAAAAACCGGATGTGGCCCCAAAGCAAATACTAACAATTGACTGGCAACCCTTGACCCTTGGATAGAAAAGCACTATATAATTTTTTTGAACTCAAACCGGGAGAAGAAAGAAAGGTGGGCCTGTTTGTGGGCTACTCCTTCTTTATGGGCATCGCTGTGGCTATTTTCTACACGGCCACTACTTCCTTGTTTCTTCTTTCTTTTGATCGCCCCATGCTACCCAAGGCCTATATTGCCGGTGGCATTGCGGTGTATGCCCTTGGTATGGCAACCAATTACGTAGAAAAGAAGATCAGATTTACACGCCTGGTCAATATTCTGATCTACTTCCTGATGTTTTCCGTAGCCGGACTCCTGCTGGCATATCAGGCAAGCCACATCAAATGGTTTATATTTTTCCTGTTTGTATGGAACCGGGTATTCGTGTTCGTAAACGGTATCACGTTCTGGTCCACGGCGGCTAAAATATTCAATATCCAGCAGGCCAAGCGGCTATTCGGACTCATAGGAGCCGGGGAAGTTATCTCTTCTATTCTGAGCTACTTCTCGGTACCCCTGCTTCTGAAAGTCCTTGCCACCGACCAGCTGCTATACATCGCGGCACTCTCAGTGGTGGGATGCATCGTGCTGATGTCGCTGATTATCCGTAGCTATTCGGGCCTGCTCACCCAGAGCGTAGCCGCTACGGGGCCATCAACCCAGTCCGCCAATGGCCAAAGCTGGAAAGACTTCCTGGCCAACCGCTATTACCTCCTGGTGTTTCTGCTGGCGATGTTACCGGTTGTCGGTCTGTTTTTCGTAGATTTTATGTTTGCCATCGAGTCCAAAAAGGTTTTTCCTGACAAAGAGCTGCTGGCCAGCTTTCTGGGCGTATTCTTTGGCTTTTGTGCCCTGGTCGAGATATTGATCAAGACAGTCCTGTACAGCAAAGCTATGAACAGATACGGTCTCAAGCTGGGCATTACGCTACTTCCACTGGCCCTTATTTTCAGCGTCGTACTGGCAGTAAGTTACGGTATAGTGTATGGCACCACTGCATTATTTTTCGCCTTTTTGGTTTTGAGTCGCTTCTTCATGAGTTCGGTTCGCAAATCAGTCAATGAGCCTTCCTTTCAGGTACTGCTACAGCCAATTCCTGCTGCCGAGCGGGCTACGCTCCAGAGCCGTATCGAAGGGGGCCCCAAAGCACTTGGCAATATTGTGCCTGGGGTTATCCTGCTGGTGTTTACCAGCTACGAGAGTATCGGTACCGTGCACATTGCAGCCTTTTTTATTTTTATCCTCATCGCCTGGTTTTACATATCGCTTCGTACCCACAATAAATACCGCAGCGTGCTCAATTCGCTCCTGGAAAATTCCCAAAGCTGGGTAAAAAAAGTGACTACCAACACACCCGATAGCTCAGACCCGCAAGCAGCCCCAAAAACCCGCAGCCTGAACTACGAATTCAGCAACTTCGATTTTATCATCAAGCTCACGAAGTCTTCCAAAGCCCACGACCGCGTACTGGCCGCCAATCTGCTTCAGGATTCGGGCCGGTACTTTGCATTCCGGTACGTTAGCACCCTGCTCAACGACGACTCACCCCAGGTCAGGGAGGCCGCGATAAGGGCGGCGGCGGCGGTGCAAAAGCCCGAGCTATGGCCCCAGCTAATCGGCCTGCTCGCAACTGATCAGCATCACCGGCAAGCGGCCGAGGCATTGGTTGCAATCGGCCGCCCGGTACTCCGGGACCTGGAGCGTAGCTTTGCCCGCTCGATGGAACAAACCGAATTACAGCTTCGGATTCTTCGTGTTATCCGGCAAATTGGGGGCGATGCCGCCAACCGTTTTTTTCGATCCGTGATGGACACTCACCAGTTTCTGCTTCGGGACGAAATATATTTTTCCCTCAAAACCCTTCATTACCAAGCGCGCATAACCGAGCGGGGATACCTCGGAACGGAAATAGACAGCCGCATCGAGCTGCTGGTGTGGATTATCACCTGCCAGCGTGACCTGGACCGGTATCCGCCCTGGTCGCCGATACAAACCGCCCTCGAAAAAGAAAAAGCACGGGTAATTCCCAAGATTTTTACACTGTTTTCGCTCCTCAATCCCGGATCACACTTCGATTTTATCTGTGATTTGCTAATCAGGGAAGATCAGGAAACCCATGGGTACCTCCTGGAAGTGATGAACATGATGCTACCCGATGAGTGGAAAAACAAGTTAGTCCCGCTGTTTGAAGACCGTCCTTTGACCGAACAACTCAGGCTCGTCGGCGAATACTTTCCTAGCACTCAGCTTCCGGCGGAAGACCGGCTCAAAGACATTGTCAATAAGGATTTTTCGCTGGTATCCCGCTGGCTCAAAGTCAATGCTCTCAACGAACTGACCCAACTTGACCACGATTACTCTCTGCTATTTGCGGCTCATGCCCTATCGCCCGACGAGATTATAGCCGAAAAAGCCCTGCATGCGCTTTTTCGGTTCAATCCCGCCCGCTTTCACGAGCTTGGCGCAAGTATGAAAGCCAAACAGCATACTTTTCACGCCGAAATCGCCAGCCGGGTGGCTAGTCACTTCGAAGAGCACGATTCTATCATGCACAAAGTGTGGGTATTGAGTCAGACTGATCGTTTTTCGGCTTACCACGAAGACGAGCTAACCCCACTTTGCTGCACTCTGGTCCGGTTTCAGCTTGCTCCGGGTGAGGTTCTGGATCAGGAAGCATTCCCGCGCTTTGGGCATGCGCTCTGGCTGGTAGCCATTGGCGAAGTAACGGTACGGGTGGCTGAAGACCCTCTCCTGCCGCTCGGTTCCTTTGAAATGTATGAGCAAACGGACAGCCCATCTGCCCCTATTCATATTGAAGCTCAGGTAAAGGCAGAAATATATTGTCTGGACGGGCAGAAGGTAGCCGGATTGAAAGGCCCTGAGCCCGCCCCCAACATTCAGAACAGACTTTCTGAATCCGAAACGGCCCCCTAGCTTTATGTAAGGGAGCAAATGACAATTTTATCTAAACAAAACAGACGGAGAAGAACATACCATGCGGATAAACATCCCCCCCATCAGGTCTTTGCCAACAGCGAAAGCGTTCGGTCAATCGTATTTCTGGCGATTGAGGGCCACGGTATGCACCATCCTGTTTCTTTGCCTGCGGGGAGTGACCTCCGCCCAAACGGCCGGTACTCCCGAAGTCGGAAACCCGATCTGGGAAGTACATACGGCCCGCGAGTACAATGCTCACGGCCAGAACTTCGCCATCACCGAAGACCAGAGGGGCCTGCTCTACTTTGGTAATTTTGCGGGGGTACTCGAATTTGACGGCACGGACTGGCGTACCATCCTGACGGATAATTATGCCAAAGTCTCTGCCCTGTACTTTGACGAAGCCCGAAATCAGATTTTTGTCGGTGCCAACAGCGAATTTGGGTACCTAAGGACCGATTATACCGGTACTCTGCAATTTGAAAGCCTGAGTGAAAAGATCCGTACGTCTTTTGGAGAAATAACCAATATCGTCAAGTCGCCGGCGGGCATACTTTTCATCGCGCAGAAAAACGTCTACCTCTGGAAAGATCGCCTGATCAGGGAGTGGCATACCAACGACCCTATCCTGGGCTCGTATATGGTAAATGGGCAACTCTACCTGTACCAGAAAAAAGGGGGAATATCCCTGTTTGACGGCAATAAAAAGCAAGCAGTT
>CATMVR010000558.1 GCA_950075905.1 uncultured Persicitalea sp.
AGGGTCTGATCATCGGAGGAGGAGAGAATACGTTGGCCGTCCGGACTATACCAGGCCCCCGATACCCATTTGGTGTGTCCCCGCAGATTCTGGAGACAAAGACCGGTGTGGGCCGAAAACTCGCTGAGAGACTTGTCGTAATTCACGGTCAGAAATTTTGTGCCCGCCGGATTGAATGACCCGGAGGCTCTGCCTACCCAAATGGATTTTCCTTCGATGATTTTTAGTATACTACCCGTTTCTACCGACCACTCGCGAATTGATTTATCATCGGAAGCAGATAGTATTTTTCGTTCATCCGGGCTGTAAAAGGCAGAATTAACTTTGTCAAAGTGGCCCTCGTAGATTTTAAGCACAGCCCCCGATGCAGCCGACCATTCCCTGACGGTACAATCTGCCGAGGCTGAGAGAATTTTTTGTCCGTCGTTGCTGAATACTGCACTATGTACCGCGTTAGTATGGCCAAAAAGTACAGTGGGAGGCTCTTCCATTGTCATGTTCCAGATCCGAATTGTGTGGTCGTCAGAGGCGGATACCGCTTTATTCCCGTCAGGGCTATAGCATACCGAGGTTACCCGTGCCGAATGTCCTTTCATTGTCCGCAGGATAGTTTTCCTTTTGACCGACCACTCCCTTATAGTTTCGTCTGCGGAGGCGGACAAAAACCGATCCCCTATGGGATGGAAACTAATGTGCTGTACGCTTTTTTCGTGTTCAGTGTAGGTATGAACACTTTTGCCGGTTTTTACAGAAAATTCCCGTATCGTAGCATCGCCGGATGCAGTAAGAATGGTTTGGCCATCAGGACTATACACTGCGTGGTTAATTCGGTTTGTGTGGCCGGTATTGATAAACCTGAATTTTCCGGTACCCAAAGTTCTTTCACCCAAAGTGAGATCATACGATGCAGAAAGTATCTTTTTGCGGTTGGGGCTAAACTCCACACTACTTACTTTATTGGTATGTTGAATATAGGTTTGTAGTAGCTCGCCCGTGGAAGTATCCCACTCAATTATCTTCTGATCATCTGAGGCAGATACAATGCGGTTGCCTTCGGCGTTGTAGAGAGCCATGTTTATTTGCCCGTAGTGGCCATTGAAAAGAAAGCGGTTCCCATCCAGCGCGCTTTCTTCGAATTGCGCAGCCAGGTAAAAATCGCCCCGGTGGGAGGTCAGGTCCTTGCCGTTGAAATTGATTTTTCTCAAATCCAGACGGGTGAGGTTCGCGCCCGCCAGAGTCTGCCTGATTTCCTGCCAGATAGTGATGATGTTCCAAATCAGAAAGGTAGTTGGATCGGAGGATTCCGTTGCGGCAAACTTCCCTCGGCAGCTATCCAGTACCCGCGATAGTAAATTCTCCCGAACCGGCAGCACCAGATGCTGGGTTTGCTTATTCCAGATAGGTACTATACGATGCTCGCCTTCTATTTCCCCCAACATGCGCCGCAGGTACACGGGCAGGAGGTAGGTGCTGAGTAGTTTGGGAGTCTCTTTTTTGATAAATGTCAGTTGAATGGCCGTGCGAATGTGGCAAGCGGCGTAAAAATCCCGAAAATTCTGGTGCAGAAAACGTAGCTCGTCACCTTCCATAACCAAAAGCCTGAGCTTCTCTACCAGGTACTGTTTTACCCGAATGACCCGTTTTTCTTTTTCATCCAGTTCTTGTAGTTTCCCTAGTCCCAGCAAGGTACGTTTGCCTTCAAATTTCGGATAAAGCTCCACGAGCTCCGCGGTATTGAACTCCTCAAAGGCAGTTTCCAGCAATACTTTAAAATTAAAATCAGGGTCTATTGAAACCCGGGAGGCAATGGAGTACCGGCCCTTTTTCTCCATTTGGTACGCCAGGTAGGGAACAAGGATTCTAAACAGAAAGGTTTGATACAACTCTTCATCTTGGTCGTAGGGAGTGGAGTCTACCAGGTGGGCAAGTTGAGCCTCGTTGAAATTCCAGAGCAATTCGCTGTAAGATCCTACCTCCCTGAAAAAGTACCTTTTGTTGTGGGCATACTTCTGCGCAATGTTGTTGGTGCCGGCGTACAGCGTTAGCATCATCGGGTTGGCAAACAACCGGCGGAGGGTCGGGTCGGCAGGCATGGCCAGATTGACCTGTCTGAGGTAGGTGGCTACCGCCTGCTCGGTTAGTGGCAGGAGTTGTATGGTCTGTGCCCGGTGCGCCCAGGGGAAATTCTGAATATCGGTATATCGCGAGGCGATTACCATCTGTATCCCTCCGGCGTGGGTGGAAATTAGATCCAGGTCGATCAGTAACTGATCTTTACGGACGGTGAGTTCGTTGAAGCCATCCAGCAGGAGTATAATTTTGGGGTATTCAGGCGAATTTCTGGTAAACAGATCCCAGAGTTCATTCTTTACGCTGGCGGTTAGCTCCCAGATTTGCAGGTAGTGACGGGCAATGTACCTGAGTATAAAATCATCTTTTTCGGACTCGTCGGCCGAATTGAATTCGTGCAAAGGAACAAACACAGAAATGGGGTCGGAGTGCTTTTCGTTTAGCAGCCTGTCCCACAGGTGCAGCAACGACACGGTTTTTCCCATACCGCCCTCTCCAAAGAGGACTGCGTGGGGTTTTGGCGACCTCCAAAGGATACCCAAAGCTTCTGCGAGTGGGTAGTCTCCCCGGTCTGACGCTTTCAGAGCATAGGGACTTTCATCGATTGAAAAGCCAGCAAGCAGGATGTTTTCAATTGTTAAGTGGCGGTAGCGCCCTTTAATCAACCTTTCATGATGGCGCTCGCTACCCTTTCTGAGCAGGTCAGCGATTTCGTGCCCCTGGCTTCGGGAAGTTACGGTGGGTTTGGTCGTAGCCGGGTTTTCCCGGTGAAAGAAGAATACACCGCCTCTGTTGGCAATATCGAGGAGGTTTTCTACCCGGGGACTGATGCCGGTTGTATCCCTGACCGACATGATGACTTGTTCGCCAAGGAGGGAAATGGGAATACTGCCATCGGGGTTGTCACGAAGTAGTCTGATCAGGTTTTGGGAAAATTCACTCTTATCGGGTACCAGCTGCAATCGGCCCGCAGTGAGTACCCAACGCGAGGGAATATCCTCGGTATTTAATTCCATGGGATTTGCCGTGGAAACTGGGGTAGGCAAAGCTACCTCCATATTCGCAAAGGACCCCGAAAAACAGGAATCAATGATCAGAACCAGGTGGTGAGCCGGGATATTTGATAGAATTTTGATAATCTCACTTACCGAAATCAGCTTTCTCAGTTCGCTGGCCCTGGCCGTCTTTACGTTTAGGGGCGGGGCGTCGTACGGTATCCAATATCCTTCGTTGTTGGCAAAATGCCCATGGCCCGAAAAAACAATGATCAGGTTGTCGTGGGGGCTAATGGGCAACTCGCCAAATTCATCTTTTTGTTGTAAAAGCGATATTTCGTCAATGATAACGTCCGTAGTAGCCTTGTCGTCAAACAGGGGGGCAATGATCATATCCTCTTCCCGAAAACCGTACTCCTTTTTCAAAACCTCCCAGAGCTTTTTGCAGTCACTGACAGGGTGATGGAGTGGAGGCCAAACGTCATTTTTGTAATTGTTGATTCCAATGACAAGCAACCGGGTACGCCTTTTTACGGGCAGGGTAGATGCAGTACTAGTATCTAAGCCTTTGGTAGCCATGACGTAGCATGTTTACTGGGTAGAAGAAGAGCCAGGCAGGAGCAAAAATAAACGAAAGAAGAATACTATTGGGCAATACGAAGAAATTGTGATAATATTCTGTTAAATACGTAATAATTTACGTAAATTAGCTATGTAAAAAGGTTTTGAAATTTTGGACAGTTCTACGGACATTTCCGTAGAACTGTTTTTTTTGCCAACCCTACACTGCGGCATTGAGCCGGTTGAAGGTAGGACGAAGCTTTGAGCGACGATACCATTCGCACATCTCGATCAGAAATCTCTCTGGGGGGGGGCCAAAGTGATCGATGTCTTTGCGTACCGTGATAAATACCGTAGAATCCTTGTATTCGAAAGAGATACTGTCGGGTTCAACCTTGGTACCACTGATTTCGAAAACGTACTGCGGATAATGACCCTTCATAATAAGAACGGGGTCTTCTTTGGTAAGGG
>CATMVR010000559.1 GCA_950075905.1 uncultured Persicitalea sp.
ACAGCGCGCATTCAGCCTCAAAGGCCCGGATTTCAGCCGGTACTTCCACCCAGGGATTGTCCATACCGTTCAGGTTGCTGGAATTGATATAGGTAGGCTCCGGAATAGAAGGGGTAGAAGCATGATTCAGATAAATCTCGCCAATATTGGTCAGGCTACCATCGGCATTGAAGTAGTTAGCGCTTTCAACAGTAGTAGATGCATTCCTGGCATCGGGTTGGAAATAGGCGTAGCGCTCCACGTAATCGAGCGATTCGAGGTACGGCAGGGCTAATTTCAGGAACTCAGCCTGCACGGAATTGTCCCGGTTGGGGTTGGCATTGAACTCCGTGATCCAGATCGGCAATTGGTAGTCGTCATGTACCCGTTGCAGGTACGCTTTGAAGCGGTTGAATACCTGTTGCGGGTCAGCGAAGGGACTGTTTTGCGGGCTACTACCCCAGTCGTACCAGTGCACGGCCACAAAGTCAAACCGTACGTCTTTGGCTTTGGCGATTTCCTTAAACTCTTTGAGCCAGGTGGTCGGACCATTTTCGCGCGGGGCGGGTGTACCCAGCCGCATACCGGTACGCATGTTATTCTCAAAGTAGGCCACCGCCACGGCCGGATCACACAGGTTGTTGAATTGTCCCGACTGATCGCTGCAATTGTCCGATTCGTTAAAGCCCAGCAGATGGTTAACCTGGTACTTGGCAATGACGCCGTTCAGGCTGGCGTCGGAAGTAGCGCCCGCGCCCCAGGTCATGGGTACGTACTCGTTATTAGCTTTGGACGTATTGGTAGCCGACCAGCTGTAAAACCAGCCCGCATCCAGGCCGTTGATAAGGCCGCCCGTACCTTTCTTGGTCACCCAGTTCCAGGGAAGTACCCGGATAAAGCTGATATTTCCCTGCAAAGCGGCGGGGAGGGGTTCCACGGTTAGGGCTGCTTCCGAAGCTATGTAGACCTTACTCTTGCTGGGGCCATTTTCTTCAACCGCGAAGGTAGCCATGTAGCCGCGTTTCAGCACGAATGACTGCATGGCATTATCCATCCCATTCGGAATGGTTGCTCCCGCGTAGATGGTACCTTCCGACAGTTCGGCCGTAGTTCCGCCCAGATTGGCACCGCTGAAAATTTCCAGGGGTTTGAAGTCGGGCAGGATGGCCCGCACAATGGCCCCGCGCTGGTAGTACTGATTGATGCGGAAGTTCTGCTGGTAAGTACCGGGGGTATCCAGCACCCAAATCGACCCCAGCCGCTGCGCCACCAGCGCATCGGGTGTAGTAGCCTGGAACCGAACCCAGGAGCCTCCGTCCAGCAAATTCACCACCGCATCGGCTCCCAGCCCATCGCTCAGCGCAAAACGGGCATCTGTTTCGTAGTCGAGCGTCAGTATACCGTTGACCAGCCGTCCCTTAAAATCAAGCAGGCTGCCCTCGGCCGTGATGCCAATTTGGGCGCATGTAAACACCACATCACCGACAATGTCCAGGGTAGCTTCGTCGATGTACAAATTGTATTCGATGGGCTTTCCGGGATCGATCTCGCCCGCCTTGGGGTGTTTGTCTTTTTTTAAATCCGGCTCGGCTACGCAGATCTGATGCTCCATTTTGCCATCGGGGCTCAGGCAATACAGTTTTTCTTTTTTGGGCTTCTTCTCCTTGCCGTTCTTGTACTCCTTCTCCTTTTTCTCTTTGGCCGCTTTTTTTAC
Organism: uncultured Persicitalea sp.; assembly: GCA_950075905.1. Taxonomy (GTDB): domain Bacteria; phylum Bacteroidota; class Bacteroidia; order Cytophagales; family Spirosomataceae; genus CATMVR01. Next base: position 1,694 of record CATMVR010000559.1, read on the forward strand.
CCATTTGGCTTCATCGCCTTCCCGCCAGTTGTTTTCGTTGAAGAAATCATGGTTGACCTCGCCGGTCCAGTAAAGGTACTTGCCTTTATGCCCGCAGGGTGGCGGCGTGGTGGTAGATGCGTTCGCTACGGGGAGCAGCGCGGCCATCCATAAACTCAATAGTCCGATGTACAGCTTTTTCATACGTGAAGGTTTAAGGTAGTTAATACGTTATTTTTTAGGGAAATCTCGGGAATAAAGGTAGGAGGATGCCCACGGGAATCGGGGGCCAAATCGGGCAGGTAGTGGGGCAAAAAAATCTAATTATATGTAGCATTAATGCAAAAGACCCCGAAAATGGGGTCTTTTACGTCATCCGGGACTTTTTTCAGGTAAAAACGAATCAGGGATTGGCGTAGGTAGCCACCGCCCTCCCGGTTTTATCCCGGAATTTGTCGATACGCCTGAAGATCACAAAATTGCTGTTGTGCTGGCTATCGGCACCGCCGTAAGCATCATCAAAAGCCGTACGGACCAGAGCCACCAGGTCATCCCCATCAAACTGCCAGTCGACGTACTGAAACCCGTGCTTTTCTACATCGGAGTGGTATAGTACCTCCTCGTGCACCGTCCATTTTTTTAGATCAGGAGAGGAGCACAGGGCTAAACAATTGCGGGTTCTCTCGGGATTATGACCAAAATCCCGGATGTGGTTGGAGAGAGTCCAGTAGCGTTTACTCTTTTCGTCGTAGCGGACCGTAAATTTCTTGCACCCTCCCGGGAAATTGATAAAATCCTTCGCCGGATTGAACGAAATCTGGTTCTTCTGCTCGTCATAATGCACTACGGCCGCTTTGCCCCCGTGTTCGAGATAGTGCACGCGCAACAGATTAATGAGCTTCCCTGCCGGGTCTACCACCATATTGCCTTCCAACCAGGCGGACCCCAACCAGGTTTGATCAAAATGCAGGCGATTGGAGGTGGTCCAACTTTCGGCTTTCAGCAGGTCGGCTTCTACCGGGGCAGAAAGTACAGCTGCTTCCAGATTAGCCCCCCAGCCGTAGGCCGGACTACGTACCTCAATGGCCCGGTAGATGCGCCCGTTATGAACCACTACCGGTACCGGTGCGGTATGGTACTCAAAGTCCGTCCGGAGTAGTCCGGAAATGCCATCGCGGGCCGCCGACCAGGTTTTGCCGTTGTCGTTGCTTTTCCGAATGACCAGGTCGCCGTACTTTCGGGATACTCCCATGAGGTATACGGCATTTTGGTGCACAAACAGGTTGGCCCAGGTTATATCTTTCAGCGGGGAAAGGGATTTCCAGGTAGCTCCCCGATCCGTAGAAGTCGCCAGGTGGGTAGTAGGTGATTTTTCGTTGTTGGACTTGGGGCCAAATTCGTCGTAGGAGGCCAGGTACGATCCATCCGGCAGGATCACGAGAGACGGGCTACCGAAATAAATGCCCGCCGTGGCCCGGATGTAGTCGACCACCGTGCCCGGCGGAGTGGGTGCCGCCTGGGAAAAAGCGGTATCCGTTTTCAGCCCCAGAAATAGCAGGCCAATGAGTAATAAATAGGTTCTCATAAGATAGGTTAAATTGAAAAGACAAACCGTCTGGTTTAGTGGTCAACGCACGCGATCGGCCTCCACCTCCCTGGCCCATTTTTCGAGTTCGGCGTTCATTTTCCGGACGCGCTTCGGGTGTTTTTGGGAAAGATCCTGCTGCTCGCCGGGATCATTGACCAGGTCAAACAGCAACGGGGACAACTCAGAAGGCTTTTTCGGTATCTCTCTGGTTACGTACGGACGCACGAGCTTCCACCGCCCCCGCCGCATCGCAGCGTTGTGGGAATACATAGGCAGGTGCCGGTTCCATTGCCAGAAAAAGCTGCGGTCGGGCGTACCTTTTTTTCCGGCCAGCGTACCGGCAAAACTCGTCCCATCCGGGACAGCCAGGCCAGCGGGCTTCAGCTTGCACAAGTCCATCAGGGTGGGGATTACATCCACGAAGGTAACGGGACGGGCTGATTCGCCGGGGGTAATTTTGGCTGGCCAGCGTACTATGAACGGGACGTGAATCCCCCCCTCGTGTACTTCATACTTCGCGCCCCGCAGGTCGAGGTTAAAACGTTCGTGTACCAGCGGGTCCGGTCCGTTGTCACTACTGAAAATGACAATGGTATTCTTCGCCAGATCCAGGCGTTCCAACTCCTCGAGGAGTTGGCCGATTCCCCGGTCCATTACCTCCACCATGGCGTACACAGTGGCAGTCTCCTTATCCAGCCCCCGGGCGAGGAACGCATCTACCAGCGCCTGCGGTGCCCCCAGCGGCCGGTGGGGGGCTGAGTGGGCCAAATGCAGAAAAAAAGGCTGATCCTGGTGACGCCGCACAAACTGAATGGCTCTGTC
>CATMVR010000560.1 GCA_950075905.1 uncultured Persicitalea sp.
AATTTACATGGAAATACCCTTACTTGACACAATGACAACATCAGCAACGACAACTACAAAACTTGTGATCTTGGGAGGGGGCGAAAGCGGCGTGGGCGCAGCCCTGCTTGGTAAGCATCGGGGCTTCGATGTATTTCTGTCGGATCAGGGCCAGCTGCAGCAGCAGTATCGCGATATTCTCGTGGCCGAAAAGATACCTTTTGAGGAAGGGGGCCACACAGAGGACAGAATCCTTTCGGCCCAAGAAGTGGTAAAGAGCCCCGGTATTCCCGACAAAGCCCCAATTATTCAGGAGCTGTACCGGCGCGGTACCCCGGTTATTTCCGAACTGGAATTTGCCGCCCGCTACACCAAAGCCCGCCTCGTGGCTATTACGGGTAGCAATGGCAAAACCACCACCACTCTTCTTACCTATCATCTCCTCAAAGAGGCCGGGCTATCCGTAGGCCTGGCCGGCAATATTGGCGATAGCTTTGCCAAGCAGGTCATCGACGATCAGAAGGATGTGTACGTACTTGAAGTGAGCAGCTTTCAGCTGGATAATATGTACCAGTTTCATGCCCATGTGGCCGTGTTGCTCAATATCACGCCCGACCACCTGGATCGCTATGACTACGATTTTCAGAAGTATGTAAACTCTAAGTTCAGGATTGTCCAGAATCAGACGGCGGCCGATAGCTTCATCTACTTTGCCGAGAGCGAAGCCCTGATTGCCGAAATACCGAAACGTGATATACCCGCGCAGCGGTGGCCTATCTCGCTGCAATCCGAGCTACCCGAGGGTGGCTTTCTCAAAGAGGGAGTACTTACGGTAAGAAGTCACGGAAAAGAATTTACCATTTCTACCAGCGAGTTGCCGGTGCAGGGCCCCCACAATGCCATCAACGCCATGGCGGCAATCCTTGTAGCCCAGGCCGTGGGCCTCACTCCTGCACAGATAGAGGCCGGCCTCCGCTCGTTTGTCAACGCCCCCCACCGGCTCGAATCGGTGGCCACTCTGGATGGCGTGGAGTATGTCAATGATTCCAAGGCTACCAACGTAGATTCTGTGTTTTATGCCCTGGGTAGCTTCGACCGGCCCATTGTGCTGATTGCGGGAGGAGTAGATAAGGGCAACGACTACGCACAGATAGAACCCCTGGTGCGGCAGAAAGTAAAAGGAATCATTGCCCTGGGGACGGATACCGCTAAGCTTACCAGTTACTTTGCCGACATGGTGCCGCGTATGCATGCTACCCAAAGCCTTACGGATGCTCTGCAGACAGCCCGCGCCTGGACCGAACCCAACGATGTGGTGCTGCTCTCTCCAGCCTGCGCCAGCTTTGATCTATTCAAAAACTACATGGATCGGGGCGACCAGTTTAGAAAAGAAGTACTGAATCTGACAAAAAGTTAAAGTACCTACCTTATGGAATCATTGCAACGAGTAGGAGAAGTGACGCAGGCCTGGTTTGTCCGGAACCTGAAAGGCGACCCCTGGCTGTGGGGGGTGGCTGTCTTTCTGCTGGGAGCCGGCGTTCTGGTGTCGTATAGTGCGGGCGTCAGAGAGGCCTACCTCAATTACGGCGGAGATACAGAATATCTGCTATATAAGCAGATACAGTCGGTGGCGCTCGCCTTCGGGGTCATGTACTACATCCACCGCATGCCCTACACCAAATTTGTGATATTTTCCCGATTGGGGGTATGGGTATCGATTATTTTGTTGCTGTTCACTTTTTATAAAGGCATCAGCGTGAGTATTAACGACGCGGCCCGTTGGGTAGAGATTCCTATCATCAAGCAACGTTTTCAACCGTCAGAGCTGGCAAAAATAGCCCTTGTTGCTCACCTGGCGCTGGTGCTGGCACGCCGCTTTAAGCAAGGATGGAATACCCTTGAGTTATTGTTAGAACCTATCCTTATGATTGGCCTGGTGTGCGCCCTTATTTATTATTCTAATGTCTCTACGGCGGCCATATTGGGTGCAACCTGCTTTATGATGCTCTATGTGGGCAAAGTGCCCATTCGCTACCTATTTTTTGCCTGCGCCGCCTTTCTGGTGTTTCTGGGGTTTCTGTATGTACTCAAAGTAGGGCAGCGCGAAGGAACCGCCGAAAGCCGAATCGAAAAATTTCTGAATAAAGAAAAGCTGGAAGACCAACCCCGGAACGCTTTTATTGCGATGGCCCGTGGAGGTGTGACCGGACAAGGTGTGGCAAAAAGTCGACAGCGGCGCTACCTATCCCACAGTAACAGCGACTACGTATTTGCGATCATTGTAGAAGAATACGGTACCATCGGAGCCATGGTTATTATAGGTACCTTTCTGCTGCTCCTTTACCGGGGCATGAAAGCCATCGAAAAACCAAAACGCCCGTACGGTGGGTTGCTATCGGCGGGCCTCACGTTTAGTATCGTGTTTCAGGCATTCGTGACTATGGCCGTTACCGTAGGTTTGTTTCCGGTAACCGGGCAACCGTTGCCCTTTCTGAGTAAGGGAGGTACTTCGATGCTGTTTACGGGCATCGCCATGGGTATTATCCTGAGTGTAAGCCGGGGAGAGCTGGAAGAGAAATCCGTTTAACTGCGAGTTACTGTATTAGTGGGCAGAATGACCGACAAATAAAAAATAGTATTATACAAAAAACCAAGTCTGGTAAGCATTTACAATATGTCAAAGCGCATTATTATTAGTGGTGGAGGAACCGGCGGACACATTTATCCGGCCATTGCAATCGCCAATGCGCTAAAAGAAGAAGACCCCTCTATTGAAATTCTCTTTGTAGGGGCCGAGGGAAAAATGGAAATGGAAAAAGTACCCAAGGCTGGATACAAAATCATCGGCCTGCCTATTGTGGGCATCAAACGGGAAATTTCACTAGATAATGTGGCTTTTCCGGTAAAGCTTACGCGAAGTCTGCTTAAGGCACGTAAAGTACTGCGGGAGTTTCGCCCAGATGTGGCGGTGGGTGTGGGGGGCTTTGCCAGTGGGCCGCTCCTGATGGCTGCCTCCGTGCTCGGAATTCCGATCCTGATTCAGGAGCAGAACTCCTACGCGGGTATTACCAACAAGCTGCTGGCACGCCGGGCATCTACCATCTGTGTGGCGTATCCAGGCATGGAGGCTTTTTTTCCCAAGCGGAAAATAAAACTACTGGGCAACCCGGTAAGAAGCGATATTTTGAGCAGCAGCGGCAAACGAACGAAAGCTCTGTCGCATTTTGGGCTGGACGAGCACCGCAAGACGCTCTTTGTGATGGGAGGGAGCCTGGGAGCACGTAGTATCAATCAGAGTATTCAGGAAGGACTGAAAAAGCTGAACGATGCCGGCTACCAGGTACTATGGCAAACCGGCAAGGGCTACATCAATACCGCGCACAAGGCGGTGGAGAAAGTTGGGAGCAGCCGGGTAAAGGCCTTCGACTTTATCTATGAGATGGATCTGGCGTACGCCGTGGCAGATGTGGTGGTGTCCAGGGCCGGTGCCCTATCGGTGTCGGAGCTGTGCCTGGCCGCGAAACCTGCTATTCTGGTGCCGTTTCCGGCGGCTTCGGAAGACCATCAGACCAAGAACGCCATGAGCCTTATCCGGCAGAACGCCGCCCTGCTGGTTACGGATGAGCACGCTTCCCGCGATCTGGTTGAGACGGCTATCAGGCTGCTGGAAGACCCGCAGAAGCAGGCAGAATTGAAAACCAATATAGCCACTCTGGCCCGGCCCGATGCCGCCAGTGAGATTGCCGCCGAAGTGCGCAGGCTGATCGACTAAAAAAGAAGGATACGTACTTATACGTCAAAGAAATAAATTGGTAAAACTCGGCTAATGAATCAAAACGCTACTATAAAGTCTCAATGGAATTCGGTGTATTTTGTCGGTATCGGCGGCATCGGGATGAGCGCCCTCGCCCGGTGGTTCAACGTCAACGGATTTGCGGTGGGCGGGTACGACCGCACACCAACCCCTCTTACCGACACGCTCGAAAGCGAAGGAGTCACGATCTGTTTTGACGATGCGGTCGAGCATATTCCAGAAAGCTTTCGTGAGCATCCTGCCACAACGCTGGTGGTATATACACCCGCCATTCCGGCC
>CATMVR010000561.1 GCA_950075905.1 uncultured Persicitalea sp.
CTTTCAGTAGTTAGATCTTTAATTGATATTTTCATAATGAGCAAAATTACAAAAATATTTACATCGCAACAAGTCTAGTGACAAAATGTTGTCTATAGGCTGAATCCAACAGTAATACAGACAGCAAATCAAAGTCTTTACTTAACAGATGTAAGTCCGGATTTTTCTGGTACGCAGATCCAAAATCCTGATACCTGATAAATTTAATCTGCGGTGTACCTTCATAGCAACCGGCTAATAGGAACAGCAGCGATGTAAGTACAGACAACTTTCCAAATCTCATATTTATCCTATGTGGATTAAGGACCCTCTGTGGATTTTCCATCATAAAGAAGCCGGAATTTGATTTCGTTTTGTTAGGATCGTCAGGGTACTGCTCACTACTAGTATCCAATCTCTATGTAAAGGCTCTCGATGCTACTTTATCCTTATAGTGATACTTCTAATTATACAATTTACTTATACATAGATTTAAACCAAACAACCTCCGATGTATTCGCCTGTCTTTGAACTTGATGTAAATGATCCCAATTTCTCAGTAGTGAGACATACTGAAAGCCAGGTATCGCTATATTAGCAAAATAAACTTTTCTCCCCCCCATGTTCGGCATCATCAACTACCCCACTTTCCTCCTCGCGGGCATCCTGCTCAACCTCACGCCCGGCTCGGATACTATGTACATCCTGGGCCGGAGCATCGCGCAGGGCAAAAAGGCGGGGGTACTTTCGGCCTTGGGTATATCTACGGGGAGCCTGGTGCATTGCCTTTTTGCTGCCTTGGGGCTGTCTATTTTGCTGGCCCAATCGGCCGTGGCGTTTGAGGTGGTGAAGTACGCCGGGGCGGGGTACCTGATATTTCTGGGCGTGAAATCACTGATGGCCAAGGCGGAGGATAGCCTTACGCCCGATGCAGTAAGGGGCCCGGCCAACTACGCCAAAATCTACAGCTCGGGCATTCTTACCAACGTGCTCAACCCCAAGGTAGCGCTGTTTTTTCTGGCCTTTCTTCCGCAGTTCATTGATCCGCGCTACGCGCAAAATGCGTTGCCTTTTCTGCTGCTGGGGCTTACCTTCTTTGTTACAGGCGGTATCTGGTGCCTGCTGCTGGCGCTGTTTGCGGCCCGGCTGTCGGAGCGGCTCCGCGCCCAGCCTCAGATCAAAGTCTGGCTGGATCGGGTGACGGGCGGGGGGTTTGTTTTGTTGGGAATTAAGTTAGCTTTATCGGAGAAATAGGGGTTTTGTTTTAACCACAGAGTTTAAGGAGTTAGGCACAGAGTTCCACAGGGAATAAACATAAACTCAGTGTACTCCGTGCAAAAACTCTATGAAACTCTGTGGTTAAAAATTTTCCAAGACATAACTAACAATCTAAAATCCATGTTCAGTGATTCCATTGAAAAAGTAGCCAACTTCACCCGACCTATCCATACCATATTGAGAACCTACGCGGGCAAGCAGATTATTCCGGGGGCGGCTACGCTGTTTTTTGTGAATGAGGAGGGTTACGCCGTTACCTGCAAGCACGTGATCGAACTCCTGACGGCTTCGGAGAATATGGCTTCCCATTTCACCAATTTCAAAGCCGAAAAACAGAAACTCGCTCCAGACGGAAAGTACAAAAAGAACCTGAAAGGCCTGGAACTGAAATACAAGTACGAGGCCGACACGGTGATTCAGGTCAAGAATACCTTTGTAGACTGTGTGGATTCCATGTCGGGCTTTACCTATAACCTCCACCCCAGGTACGACCTGGCCATCCTGAAATTCAACGATTTCAAGTCTATTCACTACCAGGAGCATGCTGTTTTCAAGAAAACTACGGCTGATATCCGGCAGGGAGATTTCTTGTGTCGGCTGGGCTTCCCGTTTCCGGAGTTTACCAATTATCGCTACAACGAAGCTACCGACGACATTGAATGGACTACCACCGGCCTCAGTCATTCGCCCCGTTTTCCCATTGAGGGCATGGTGACCCGGTTTCTGGCTGAGGAAGGCACGCTATTCGGCGTTGAAATGAGTACCCCCGGTCTGAAAGGCCAAAGCGGCGGCCCGCTCTTCGACCAGCAGGGCCTGGTATGCGGCATGCAGTTTTCAACCAAGCACCTGCATCTCGGTTTTGACCTGATGGACAAGGAAATTGTGGTCAATACCTCCGTCAGAAAAGTATCCGACTATCCCTTTCTGCACCTGGGTCAATGCATCCATGTGGATATGATCAAAGCCTTTCTCAAAGAAATGAACGTCCGGTTTTACGAAGCCTAACCAGGTTTTTCTCTAAGCCACAAGATCAGTTACAGGACTGACCTGGCTCATGGTTTGGGGGCCGCATGGGTTGTACTTTTGCTATGTACCATAAACCAAAGCCCCATGAAACGTCGCGAAACCATTACGCAAATCATGACTGCCCACGTCCTGACGGTATCGCCCCAGGACGACCTGCAGGATGTAGTGGATTTTATTAGAAAAAAGAAAATACGCCACGTGCCCGTCGTGGAAGGTGATCGCGTTGTCGGGATCATCAGTCGCACCGACATCAATCGACTTACATTTAGCCCTTTGTTTGAGGGGCAGGAGGCCGCCGACGAAGCGGTACTTTCCATGCTGACAATTTCGCAGGTAATGACCCACAATCCCAGGGTGATCCGTACCTACCAAACCATCTGGGAGGTGGCCGAAGCTTTCACGGAGGAGGAGTTTCACGCCCTGCCCGTGGTCGATGCCGAGGGAAAACTCACCGGGATCATTACCACCACCGATATTATCCGGTACTTACTGGATCACTACTGATATTCCAAACTATACACACAAGAGCGGGCGGGTTGCGAAGAGAATTTCGCAACCCGCTTTTTTTATATTCAAGTTATCGTATCAAAATCGTATCGTATCGTATCGTATCGTATCGTATCAAATGCATAGAAAAAGCATATCTTTGAAGGATGAAAAACAGTGTGCATACCTTCACGCTTGAACTTAACTGGGAGTTAATCAATCTGATTAGTCAGATTGATCGGTTCGATGCTTCCTGGACCTCCATCGAGCGCCGGGAAGGTCAGACGTTGAAACATCTCAAGAACATTGCCACTGTACGAAGCGTGGGGGCCTCGACCCGGATAGAAGGCTCTGCCATGAGTGATGAGGAGGTGGAAGTATTACTCAACAACATTGATATCTCCAGACTCGAAGATCGGGATGCGCAGGAGGTGGTAGGGTACTTTGAAACACTTGATACAATTTCGGAAGCGTATCCCGATATTGATATCACCGAAAACAGCCTGAAAAACCTTCACAACATTCTGATGAAACACAGTCAGAAAGATCAATGGCACCGGGGGGACTACAAGCAGCATAGTAACGCCGTGGAGGCCAATTACCCTGATGGTACCAGGCAAATTATTTTCAAAACTACCGAAGCCGGATTTCCCACTCAGGATGCCATGCAGGCTTTGATGGATTGGTATAGAGAAGATACCGAAACCCATCCTCTGGTAAAATGTGCCCTGTTCAGCTACGAATTTGTCAGTATTCATCCTTTTCAGGATGGAAACGGGCGGCTGAGCCGACTGCTGGCTACTCTGCTTCTGCTCAAACACGGCTACCGCTGGATTCAGTACGTAAGTCTGGAACACGAAATCGAAAAACGGAAAATGGAATACTACCGGGTTTTGCGCGGTTGCCAGGCACAACGCCCCAACGAGAATGTCAGTGAGTGGGTAGTTTTCTTTTTCAGAGCTTTACGCAAAGTTCAGGAATTGCTGATGCAGAAGTTTGAGACGAGTGGGATCGAAACGGAATTGTCATCAAGACAGAAGGCCATATTAACTTATATAGAGAATCATCCTGGCTGTAAATCCAGCGAAATAGCCAAGAAAACAAGCATTCCGAATCCAACTGTTAAAAAAACATTGTCAGAATTGGTTGATAAAAATCTAATTGAAAAACACGGTGCCGGCCCCGGAACCAACTACACCCTTCTGTAATCCCAAAAAACATTCCCTCCCCGGCTCAGGTTAAACCCATCAGTACCCAATCCCTGAGCTTATGTCCCAACAAAAAATAGTCCTGTTCTG
>CATMVR010000562.1 GCA_950075905.1 uncultured Persicitalea sp.
GCAACCTTCCCGCCCGCTATGCGCACGAAAAGTACGGCAGCGGTACCTGGCTGCTGGACCAGAATTCGCTGAAAATAAAGAAATCTCTGCCCGCAGATGCCGCCGAATCAGCCCCAGGGCTACCCCCGCTGGCTCCACGGGAAGGGATGATTGTGCATAGCCGGACCGACAACACCGGGCAGTACGTGATGCGCTGGCAGAGCTTGCCCGTCAATCAGGACAAGCGGACTGGGAACGAAACGCCCGCTCCAGCCGAGCTGGTGGTATACAAAATCAGGTAAATGTTGTACCTTATCCCTCCCAAATAAAACGGTTCCGACTCTATGAAAAAAAGACATTTATTTAAAAGAAAAGGATTATTTGTTCTGTTCATTGCCCTGATTTCCATTGATTCTTTTGCCCAAAAGCAAAAAGACAAATTCAATCTTTACGAGCAGACCAGCGAAGTAGCCGGCCTCATTACCCGCTACGGGCAGGACATCCGGGCGATCCGGTACTTTTACTCGCCCTTGTTGCCCAGCCGTAATTTTAGCAACGCGGCCAACGTACTCAACTCCCCCGAGCAGCGGCAACGGCTAAACGATATTGACCGGGACTACCTGGGCCAACTAGCGCAGCTGGACTTTAAAGCCATGAGTACCTACGGAAAGGTAGACTACATTCTGCTGAAACGAAATATCACGGACCACCAGCTGACGCTCAAACAGGAGGAAGAGGAGTACCGTCAGATCGAAAAGTTCATGCCCTTTGCCGCAAAAATCTACGAACTCGAAAAAGGCCGCCGCCGGGGTGCCGCCGTCGACGGGCAGCAGGTAGCCGCCCTGCTCAACGATCTGAACAAAGAAGTTCTGGCCGCCATGGAGGAACTGAAAAAGGTGGAAAGCCTGGATAGATCCCTGGCCGACCGGGGGGAGGAAGCGCTGACTGGCCTCAAAACCCGCCTGAAAGGCACCCATGATTTCTACATTGGCTACGACCCGCTGTTTAGCTGGTGGGTACCCAAGCCTTACAAAGCCCTGGATAGTACCCTGGTGCTATACGCCAAATTGATGAAAAGCAAGGGGAAGCTGAACACTACGCAGAAGGAAGACGGGAGCGGCATCCGGGGCGTACCCATCGGGCGGGAGGAATTGATCAGGCAATTGCAGGTAGAGATGATCACCTACACGCCCGACGAGCTGATTGCGCTGGCCAACCAGGAGTTTGCGTGGTGCGACCGGGAACTACTGAAAGCTTCCCGCGAGATGGGCTTCGGTGATGAGTGGAAAAAAGCCCAGGAAAAAGTAAAAAACAGCTACGTAGCCGCCGGAACGCAGCCCGAGCTGATTATGAAACTGTACAACGACGCCAAGGATTTTATCCAGAAAAACAAACTGTACCAGTACCCCGAACTCGCCGATGAAACCTGGGGCATGCAGATGATGACCCCCGAGCGGCAGCTGATGAGTCCGTTTTTTCTGGGCGGACGCGATATTATCATTTCGTACCCAACCAACACCATGGAGCACGACGATAAGCTCATGAGCATGCGGGGCAACAACCCCTACTTCTCGCGACCCACGGTGCAGCACGAGCTGGTGCCCGGCCACCACCTGCAGTACTACATGAGCAGCCGCTACAAAAGCTACCGCAGTGATTTTCGGACGCCGTTCTGGACCGAAGGCTGGGCGCTGTACTGGGAGTTGCTGCTCTACGAAAAAGGCTTTGCCAAAACCCCCGAGGAGCGCATCGGCATGCTGTTTTGGCGCATGCACCGCTGCGCGCGCATTATTTTCTCGCTCAATTATCACCTGGGGCAGTGGTCGCCGCAGCAGTGTATCGATTTTCTGGTAGATCGGGTGGGGCACGAGCGAGCCAACGCCGAAGGCGAAGTGCGGCGGTCGTTTGAAGGTAACTACGGCCCCCTCTACCAGCTGGCCTACCTCGTGGGAGGGTTGCAGATTTATAACCTGAAAAAAGAACTGGTGGAAACTGGCAAAATGAGCTATCAGGAATTTCACGATGCCATCATGAAGGAGAACAACCTTCCCATTGAGATGGTGAGGGCTACGCTCACCAATCAGAATCTGACGCCCGACTATAAGTCTACGTGGCGGTTTTATAACCTGCAATGAAGGTGATGCAAATATATGGTAGTCAGGAGTTTGTTTGTAAGTAGATTAAGAAATGTGACTAGTACCCGAAAATAATTTATTAAAAAAATTAATAAATACAGGGTAAAGGAGGGTATAGGTCGTCTTAGTTGTAGAAACGACAATTAATATTTTGTCAGGTTTGGGCGCCGCTCCGAACCCACCCGATTCCCGGATTACATACGTAATTATATCATAGGTAATTGATTGTGGAAAGCAAGCCTCATTTGAGGCTTGCTTTTTTTATTTTCCAGCCAAAACAGAGGCGATCTTTTGCTTTACGTTTCGGTGAAAAGCCGCAATAACTTTTCCGTGTAAAAATGGGTAAAGCAACTGTTCCCGCAGATAGGACTTTGTTGTTCCCCGGTAGGTTGTTACGTGGGTGACTTCCGTTTGGTTCGCTGCACTTTCACGAAACGTCAGTCGTTGACTTCCTTCGGTTTTTCCTCCCTCGATGTACGAAAATTCGATGTATTTCTCTACCTCATTGATTCTGGTTATTTGATGCGCCACGGCAATATTGACCTTGCCCCAAAACAAACTAATGTTTAGAAAGAGTACCTGTCCCTCGCGCAGACCGTGGTAGGTATCATCGACGTACGATAGCGCCTTACTTTTTTTACAATACATACAGCCAAAGCTCACTATGTTACATTTCCAGGTATCCCGGGGCGGAATATTCAGATAGGTGTGCCAGACTGTTTCCACATCTGCTGCCACCGAAAAGGTTTTGGAATGGGTCAGGTAGGTTTCTTTTTCGGAAGTTTTATAGCACGTAGTGGCTAACCTGTCAAAATCAGCCTGAATTTGCAATCCTTTGTCCTCAATATAGTCACGAATTGTTTTTTGGGATATGAGGTCATACTTGACAATCAGGGGCTTGGAAACAGACATCCGGTACAGTTTAGCGTAGGTTAAGAATCAATCGAGTAGTTTAATGAAATGGAAAAGGAGCTCTGATGTTTTTTTCTACTTGATTGCCTGACTCCTTTTAAGAACGTTTTGGCCTTCGTTTTTAACATAAATCATGAAAGAACAGCAATGATTTCTCAATATGTTCGGCCCAGTAAGGCCACTCGTGCCCGCCGGCAAATTCGTCGTAGCTATGCGGAATACCCAGTTCGATCAAATGCCCGTGCAAAGCCCGGTTGTCATTCAACAGGTCATCATCCAGGCCGCAATCAAACCGAAATGGGGGAAGGGTAGCGTGGTTGTGGGCATTTGGGCCAGCACGGCCTCATCGTCGGTACTCAACTGCTGATACACCGAAAGGTCTTCTTCGACAAAGGAGGCCATACCCGCCAGTTTGGTGATGGACGAGTGCCCGGAAAAGCCCTTAAAAAGGTGCGGGAACTTCGCCCCGAGCCGGAGCGCGCCGAAGCCACCCATGGAGAGGCCGGTGATGAACATCCCGGCTTGGTCGATGTTGATTTGCGGGAAAACCTCCTGCACTACCTCCGGTACATCGCGCACAATCCACTTCTCAAAGTCCCGGCCGGAGTGGGGCAGGTAGCCGCTACCGTCGCCAAAGAGTCCGTCGGAGGGCATCGCCAGGGCCATCGGACGTAGTTTTCCCTCGTCTATTAAGCGTTGTGCCGTATGGTGTACGCCCCCTTTGAGCGTCCAGGCCCAGTGGCTACCGTACACGCCATGCAGCAGGAGTACCAGCGGCAGCGACTCAAAGTCCCCTTCGGGTAGCCAGACGGTGATATCGCCCCGTCCCAGCAGGTGGGGTGTTTTGACAGTGATGTAGTGAAGGCCATCGCGGGTATAGCGGGGGTCAGACACGCTAATGGTTCGAAAGGTGGGGGGCATGGGTTAAACGCGTTATTTTTTCAAAAATTTGAGGGCTATTCTGTTGCCGGAGCCGGTAAGTTCTATGACATATAGACCCGTAGCCAACGTCTGTACGTCGAGGGTACAAGTATCTTGCC
>CATMVR010000563.1 GCA_950075905.1 uncultured Persicitalea sp.
GGGCCGACAACCGCTACGGTATATTTCCGGCGGCCTCCTTCGGCTGGCGCCTCGATCAGGAAGATTTTATGAAGAATGCCAAGCTGGTAAGCAACCTGAAACTACGCCTGGGTGTAGGCCGCGTGGGGAATCAGGAAATTGGCGACCTGGCCCGGTTTGGTCTGTACGATACCCGCTACGGGGCCCGGGCCTCTAACTTCAACGACGGTACCGGCCACCAGCCATTCTTTGATCAGTTCTGGAATATTGGTACCGCCTATGACCTGAATGGGGCTAATACGGGTAACCTGCCCTCCGGATTTGTGTCAACTCAGGCCGAGAATCCCCGCTTGAAGTGGGAGACCACCGACGAAGTAAACGTAGGAGTTGACTTCGGTTTTTTGAATGGCTCCATTCAGGGCTCCCTGGACGTATTCAGCCGGCAAACCAGCGACATCCTCATCAAGCCTCCGGTAGCCTCTGCCGTAGGGGAAGGACAGCTCAGAACCCTCAACGGCGCTACCAAAACCAACCAGGGTTTTGAATTGTCGGTGGGATATTTCTCCAAGCCTAAGGGCGACTTTACTTACAATATCATGGGAGGTATCGCCCGTTTCCGCGATAAAATCACCGAACTACCCGAAGAAGTACGCTCGGCCTACGCGGGTAACGCCATCTCTACCATCATCGGGCATTCGCAGTTTGATTTGTTCGGTTATAAAACCAACGGCCTGTTTCAGAGTCAGTCCGAAGTAGATGCTGCCCCCCGGCAGGTAGGTGCGGCACCCGGCCGGATTCGCTACGTGGATACCAACAACGACGGTGAAATCAATGACCTGGATCGTGTATTTTTTGGTACCACACTTCCGGCATTCGAGTATAATCTGAAACTGGAAGTCTACTACAAGAACTTCGACCTTTCGGTATTTGGCTCGGGGATCGCGGGGCGCAAGGGCTTCGACATCTATACCTTCTACAACAATTTCATCAGGGGCAGAGAGAATGTAGGCCCCGGCGTGTTCGATGCCTGGACACCCACCAACACCGGCTCTACCATTCCGGCCCTGTCGCTGTCGGACGTCAATAACGAAACGCGCACATCGGACTATTTCAACGTCAATACCTCCTATTTCAAGCTCCGGAATATCCAGCTGGGGTATAACCTCTCGTCTGAATCGATCCAGAAGATCGGCCTGAGCCGGCTCCGGCTGTTTGCCATGATCGACAACCTGTTCCTGGTCAAATCCGGTGAATTTATCGGACCGGACCCCGAGCGGACGGACATCAATGCCATTCCGATTCCGCGCTCGTTCACCTTTGGCCTCAATGTATCATTCTAAAACCGACTATTCCAATGAAAAATAAACTAGCCACCCTACTGCTCATAGCCGGTAGTATGACCATCGCTACCTCCTGCAAAGAGTTTCTTGACTTCCAGCCCCAGGGAGTACTATCCTCGGATAATATCAATTCAGCGTCGGGGGCCGAATCGCTGATCACGGCGGCCTATGCCGCCATCGGCAACGACGACATGATCGGCCCCATGACCAGCATGTGGGTGTATGGCAGCGTGCGCTCCGACGACTCCTACAAAGGCGGCGGGGGGGTATCTGACGTGTCGGATATTGATTTCTACGAGCACTACAACCTTACCCGTCCTGACATGGGCTGGATGCACCCATTTACCTGGGAAAACTTCTACAAAGCCATCTCCCGGGCCAATGTGGCGCTACGCAGTGTCAATGCCGTTACTGAGGCCGAGTTTCCTTTGAAAAAGACGCGTCAGGCGGAGTTGCGCTTTTTGCGGGGCCACTCCCACTTTATGCTGAAGATGCTTTTCAAGAACATCCCGTACATTGACGAAACGCTAACCAACGACGAGATCCTGACGACCTCCAACGTAAAGCTGAAAAATGACGAGCTATGGAATAAAATCGCCGAGGATTTTCAGTTTGCGATAGACAACCTGCCCGTTTCCCAGTCTCAGATTGGCCGGGCCAATAAATTGTCGGCGGCGGCCTACCTGGCAAAACTTCGCCTGTACCAGGCCTACGAGCAGGACAACAGCCATAAGGTGACCAGCATCAACAAGTCTCGTTTGCAGGAGGTAGTTAACCTAACCCAGCAGGTGATCAGTTCCGGCAAGTACAGCTTACAGCCCGATTTTGCCGAAAACTTCATTGCCGAAACCGAGAATGGCCCCGAATCCGTTTTTGCCATTCAGTACTCGATCAACGACGGTACGGCCGTAGGACGCCTGAGCTATGTGACGGGCCTCAACTACCCGCACGGAGCGCCTCAGTACGGCTGTTGCGGGTTCCATCAGCCCAGCCAAAACCTGGCCAATGCTTACAAGACTGATGCCAACGGCCTGCCGCAGTTCGATACCTTCAACAGCACTGATGTGAATTTTGCGGTCAATACCGTGGATCCCCGCGTAGACCACACGATTGGGATAGACGGGCATCCGTACAAGTACGATCCCACGAAGCCATTCAGCAACAGCTGGGTACGTGATGCCGGCGTCTATGGTTTTTTCCATAGCATGAAGGAGCAGCAGCTGGCTACCAGTTCATCCTATCACAAAGAAGGACCCTTCATCGGTTCTTCCAAGAACATCGACATCATCCGCTATGCCGATGTACTGCTGATGCAGGCCGAAGCCTACATTGAACTGGGCCAACCCGAACTGGCCCTGCCCTTGATTAATCAGGTACGCAAAAGAGCGTCTGAAAGTACCGGCCGGCTGAAAAAGACCGATGGGACGTTTGCCTCGAAGTACAACATCAAACCCTACCCAACTACCGGCTGGACGCAGGCCTTTGCCCGGCAGGCTTTACGCTGGGAACGTCGCCTCGAATTTGCCACCGAGAGCCCCCGGTTTTTTGACCTGGTACGCTGGGGCATTGCCGCCGAAACCCTTAATGCCTACCTCGACAAGGAAAAAGTAAGAAGGCCGTTCCTGGCCACGGCCAAATTTACCGCCGGACGCGATGAGTACCTGCCCATTCCGCAGCGGGAGATTAGTCTGACCAAGGGGTTGTACCAGCAGAACCCCGGCTTTTAGCCCGGTGGCCTGATATGATTTTATAATAAAGGTAAGGTTAGAATAGAATGGTAGTGGTTTTCTTACTACTACCATTTTTATATCCTATTTTGTGAATCTAAACCCATTTTTACATCAACCATTTTTTCTTTCATGTATAAATTACTCGCTTGTATCGCTCTGGGGGCATTGCTGAGCTCCTGTGCCTCCTCTGATAAAACCTCCACCTCCGAGGCCGTTACCTACCGTCCGACTGCCCACTACACCCCCGAAAAAAACTGGGTCAATGACCCCAACGGAATGGTGTACCTGGATGGAGAGTACCACCTGTTTTATCAATACAACCCCTTTGGAGATGTATGGGGACACATGAGCTGGGGCCATGCCGTGAGCAAAGACCTCAAAACCTGGGAGGAGTTGCCCCTGGCTCTGCCTGAGTACACCAATGCCGATAGTACCGAAACCATGATTTTCTCTGGCAGCGCGGTGGTGGACAGCCTCAATACCTCCGGATTTTTTGAGCCCGGCTTTACCAAAGGTTTGGTGGCGGTCTATACTTCACACGTGCACAAGGGCGATCAGGGGGTAGCGCAGCACCAGAGTGTGGCATATAGTAGCGACAAAGGCCGTACCTGGACCTACTACGACAAAAACCCCGTGCTGGACCTCGGCATGAAAGACTTCCGTGACCCGAACGTGTTTTGGCACGAAGGAAAGTGGAAAATGATTGTGGCCAAGCCGCTGGAATATGCTGTGCAGATCTACGAATCGCCGAACCTCAAAGAGTGGAAATTGCTGAGTGAGTTTGGCAAGATGGGCGATACCGCCAAAATCTGGGAGTGCCCTTCCCTGTTTCCGGTGCCCGTAGAAAACTCCAACCAGAAAAAGTGGGTCATGATGATTTCGAGCGCGGGCGAAGATACCGAGTTTACGGGGATGCAGTATTTTGTGGGCGATTTTGACGGCAAACGCTTCACGCCTCAGAAGCAGGAGGGGGTATTTCGGATA
>CATMVR010000564.1 GCA_950075905.1 uncultured Persicitalea sp.
CATCACGGCGACCCGAAGGGCCCTGCCAGGTACAGCAACCCCATTATTGTCAATGGTTTGATGTTCTTCACCACCCCCAAGCTGCACGCCGTAGCCCTGAACGCCGTTACCGGTAAACGGGTGTGGGAATTTGATCCGGCTCCGTACAGCGAGGACAAGAAAGATTTTCGAGGCCGCAGCCGGGGCGTTACCTACTGGGAAGACGCTACGGGTAAGCAGCAGCGGATTTATAACTTTGTGAAGGACCGAGTGTATGCTTTGGATGCCAAAACAGGCGCTCTGATCGAGTCGTTTGGGGAGAAGGGCTTTATTGATCTGCGTAAGAATCTGCCCGTTGATCCCTCCCAGGCAGCCATCGAGGTTACGACGCCGGGCATTGTATACAAAAACTTCCTGATCGTGGGCTCGCGGGTACCCGAGGGAGAAGACTCGACGCCGGGGGACATCCGCGCCTACGATGTCGAAACGGGGGAGTTTAAGTGGATTTTTCACACTATCCCCCAGAAAGGCGAGTTGGGTTATGATACCTGGAAGCGGGTGGATGGCGTTTTCTACGGCGGGGCCAACCCCTGGGGCGGCTTTTCGCTAGATGAAGAACGGGGATGGGTGTTCTGCGCCACCGGATCTGCAGCTCCCGACTTTATCTATGGAGGAAACCGCAAAGGAGCTAACCTGTTCAGCAACTGCGTACTGGCTCTGGATGCCACCACCGGCGAGCGCAAGTGGCACTACCAGACCATCCACCACGATATATTTGACTACGACAATCCGCCGGCTCCCATGCTGACTACCATCACCGCCAAAGGCAAGTCCCGGGATGCGGTGGTGCAGTTTACCAAAATGGGCCTCACGTTTGTGCTCGACCGCGACACCGGAGAACCCATTTTTCCGGTAGTCGAAATGCCCGTGCCCCCATCGGAAGTGCCGGGCGAGGAAGCCTGGCCTACCCAGCCCTTCCCCCTGAAACCAGCTCCGCTCAACCGGTTGATCATGACCGAAGCAGACCTGACCAACATTACCCCTGAGTCACATGCCTCAGCCCTGAAACAATTCAGGAAGTACAAAACCGGCTTTCTCTACACGCCCGCTTCCCAGCAGGGTACCATCACGCTGCCGGGGCATCAGGGCGGTATGGAGTGGGGAGGCGGTTCCTACGATCCGTACACCAACCGGTTGTATATAAACGTCAACGAAGCGCCGACGATCAATCAGCTGGTACCCTATCAGGAAAGTGGGAATCTGGCCAAAGCTACGCCCGGTGAGCGTGGGGCCATGATCTATAACAAAAACTGTACGTCCTGCCACGGGGCCAACCGACAGGGCAACCTACCGGCCTTCCCTGCGCTTACCGCCCTGAAAATCAACGACGGGCAGATACGCACTGTACTTCACGCAGGAAGGGGCATGATGCCCGCCTTCCCGCAATTCAGCGATGCCCAGGTGAACGATCTGGTCGCTTTTTTGAAAAGTAAGCCCGGCGAGATAAAGCTGAAAGAGACTGCTGGGGGGCGTACCCGCTACGCTAACGAGGCTCCTTTCTTTGTGGACCCCTACGGTGTACCGGCCATTGCGCCTCCGTGGGGTACCCTCAACGCCATTGATCTGGCTACGGGGGACATCCTATGGAAGGTACCCCTGGGCGAATATCCCAAACTGGTGGCCAAAGGCATCCGCAATACCGGGTCCAAGAACTTCGGCGGACCGGTCGCTACGGCCGGAGATGTGGTATTCATAGCGGGTACACCCGATGAGAAAATCCGGGCATTTAGTTCGCATACCGGCGAAGTGCTATGGGAGTACCAGTTACCCGCGGGGGGCTACGCTACCCCGAGCGTGTACATGATCGACGGCAAACAATATGTGGTAATAGCCGCCGGGGGCGGTGGCAAAAACGGTACTAAATACGGCGACTCCATCATTGCCTTTGCCCTGCCGGAGGAGTTCGGCAGCAAGCAGCGGCCGGAACAAAAAAATACGGGCTGGATCGACCTTTTCGATGGCGCTACCCTCAACGGCTGGGTCCAGCTCAATGGTACCCATACTTTTGCCGTAGAAGACGGGGCCATCGTTGGGCGGACTAAGGAAGGCAGCCCGAATTCATTTCTAAGTACCCGGCAAACGTTCCGCGACTTTGAGCTCGAACTGGACGTCATGGTAGATAGTGTGACCAACTCGGGCATTCAGATACGGACCAAAGTAAAACCCGTAACCGCAGGCAAAGGCCACGATCAGCGGGCCGGACGCGTGTACGGTCCGCAGGTAGAAATGCAGCGCAACCACCGTCCGGGTACCCCCACCACGGGGCTTATCTACGGTGAAGCACTGGGAACCGGCTGGCTATCCTCGCCCGCCAAAATTCAGAACGGCCATCACTACCTCAACAACGAAGGCTGGAACAAGCTACGCATCGTCGCCAAAGGCCCCCGCATCCAGACCTGGCTAAATGGCCAGCCCATCGAAGACCTCACCCATGAGGGTGTCTACAAGACCAATCCCGAAGGATTTATTGGCCTCCAAATGCACGGCATAGAGGGCAAGGGCCCCTACCAGATGAAGTGGAAGAATATCAGGATTAGGGAGTTATAACAGAATATGTAAACTCAAAACCTCTCTAAGCTATTTATGAAAAAAAACCTCAGCTATGCCACCCAACAGATTCAGACCAGGACATTCACACAGGCTCGTGAGTTCAACGTGGCCAACTCGCTCATCGGGCAGGTTGCGGGCCTTGACATAGCCTGATAGTTTGGCCTACATGAGATCCTGTGATCTTGCCTGGCAGCAGCTATATCGATGCGTCTAATTATAAGCACTTTACCCTCAGAAAATCGGGATGTAGGGTATGGGGTGGAGAGGGAGTGAGAGATAGTTATTACAGGATAGGATATGGGGCGTGAGAAAGTGACTTGATAAAGATACCGTTGGATAAAATCGTGAAATATTTTTATTCATTTTATTGCAGTTAGAATTAAATGTTTATAAATTTCTATTGACTTTCCAATGGCTATAAGAACTGAATGATTTTTGAGGATTTCAAGAATTGATGAAATCTTTATTAATCGTTTTATTTGTGGTGCCTTGCGGCATCTACTCCCCGGCTTAAACAGCCCCCAAATATCCGGAGGTGGATATTCCCTACAAAAAGTACATCTCCGACAATGGCCTGACGCTGCTGGTTCACAAAGTCCATCAAGCTCCGACCATCGCCTTCAACATCTGAAACTATGTATGCTTCAAAAACGAGCAGCCTCGCAATATTGGCTTTGCGAACCTGTGTGAACACCTGATGTTCAATGGAAGCAGAAACTAAAAAAACGATTACTTCAAACCTCTGGTAGCCCTTGGGGGCTCAATCTGAATGGCACCACAAACGTGGATCGCACCAATCTATTTCAGAAATTCTCTGTAAAGGCGCTTGACATGGTTTTATCAGCTGGAAAGCGACCGCATGGGGTTTATGCCTTAGGTGATAGCCCCCCTTAAATATATTATTATATTGAGATTATCTATAACTATATAACTAATTTCCTAATAATATGAAAAACCTATTTTTACCTAAATCCTTCGGTGCACTCCCGCTGTGGCAAGCCCCTTGCAAAAACATCCCCACCCACTGGCTGGCCCTATTGGCTGGCTGCCTGCTCTGCCTCGGGACTGCCTCATATGCCCAGGATTTCGTCTGGGCTAAAAGCATGGGCGGGAGCACTAATGAGGGAGGCCGTTCAATCGCGGTGGACGCCTCAGGCAACGTGTACACCACCGGCTCTTTCGAGGGTACGGTCGATTTCGACCCCGGCCCGGGAACGGCCAATCTGACCGCCGCGGGATTCACTGACATCTTCGTCAGCAAGCTCGACGCGTCGGGCAACTTCGTCTGGGCCAAAAGAATGGGAGGGAGCAGTTATGATGGAAGCGCCTCAATCGCGGTAGACGCCTCAGGCAACGTGTACACCACGGGGTATTTTACTTTTAGGGTCGATTTCGACCCTGGCGAGGCAACGTTCAATCTATTTGCCTTGCTGAATC
>CATMVR010000565.1 GCA_950075905.1 uncultured Persicitalea sp.
GAAGATACTAACGAAAATTATTGATTCATAATGAACAACATATTATTTATATTTGTCTGAAAATCAGTGAAATATAATACCATCTCACCTATAACGAAAACCAACGAAATTAAACGGTTCCATGCCTTACAAGCAGGGGGTCGGGGGTTCGAATCCCTCAGGGCCCACATTGAAAATCAAGCACTTAGCATTCATTTGCTAGGTGCTTTTTTCTTTTGGTGCAATACAAGTTTGCGGTAATCCCAATGTGCGGAGAGTGTATTGTCCGGTCTGGCTTAAATACGGGGAAGAAGTTTTGGGCGTCAGTAGTATATTAGCTAGCGGGGTTACTTTATACTTCATTCATTTTAACCCTCATTAACTCGCTTAATACGCACTTGTATTCCCACCACTCGATAGAAGCAATCGAAAAGGTCTTCCAAACCCAAGAACGTCCCGTTTTGGTTAGCTGTGAAGATTTTAGGGACTATGTTTGCAAGTACAGGTTCGTCGATAGGCAACTTAAAGAATTGATAGCATGGGCATTTCTAAATAAATGGGGCGTGTCCGTACCTGAAGCATGTTTGATAAGCGTCAGGAGAGATCATGTCTCAGATGTTGCCTTAGGCGTAGGAGCTAGATATGATTATTTTGAGAGGCCGGTATTCGGGTCATTATACCTTCCCTCCGTTGAAATAAACAATTTGACCTATGCTAAGCCACATAATAGGATAGACTTGTTAACTATTTCGCTTTTTGACCTGTGGTTAGCCAATGAAGATCGAAACCATAATAACTATAATCTGCTCTTGGTACCCCAACCAAACGGAAAAAAGATCATCTATCCAATCGACCACGGATCATGTTTTAACTCCTCACGTATTGGGACGGATAAATTAGAAGTTCTAACAGAGGATGATAGTCTTATATCAACCGATTTCTGTAAAAAAGTATACGCCAACAGTAACGTAGTTGCCAGGGATTGTGAGATAGTTCTGGCTTCATTTCGTAAAAACGTTCGCCTTTGTAAAAAATCTTTACCAGAAATCATGAACTTTGTGCCCCCGGCATGGCGTATAAATGTACAGGAGGTACAGAGTTGGTTGGATGAAAACCTTTTTACCGAGCGCTGGTTGAATCTAACAGAGAGCACTTTCAGAGAATACGTGCAACTTTACCTACACTAGTATCGTTTGTGTATAAATAGTACAATATAATATTAATTATGTCAAGTTTTTACAGCATAGTATACTTAAACATTCGCCCGTCGCTGGGGGAGAGGGTGAGTATTGCCTTGTTGTTACGTGACGAACAAAATCTAATATTCCATCAGGCTCCTGAAAAGTTAGAAGCCTTGAAGGCTATCCTGCCAGGTGAAGCTTACAGCTTGGCTCGTACACTCATCAAGAATTTAGATAGTCTGCTTTCCGATACAGTCATTGATGATAGACGTCCCCATTATCAGATCAACTTAGGTTCTACTAAACAGGCTTTTACAGAAAAGAGCTATCTGTCTTATCTGGCGACCTATGGGAATAACCTATTGACTTTTTCAGAGCCCAAGACCATTGATATTCCTACTACGGAGGAAACCTTTACCCGTTTGTTCCAAAAGTATGTCCATACCAGGTGGGAATCTACACAACGCCAACAGCCCCGTAGGAGTATTGTAAAACATGTTCGGGAAGTGCTTTACCCAAAAGTAAAGGATCGGGTCAATTTAGATGCTGTTATAACGACTGAAATGGTTCCTGGGTTGGTAGCCCCCACGAAAGTAAATCTTGCGGGTAAAAACGAGGTGAATATGATTGGCCAAATAGTTGATTTTGAGAAAAAGAAGCCAAGCTCACTAGCGGACGATATAAACCGCGTTCTGGCGCTTGTACGGGCATTTGAGGAAAAGGATGCGAAAGGCAAATATTTTATTATTGGAAGTGAGCCAAACAGAAATCTTTCCGAGCAGCATTCTATATGGGAAAACGTTCGAGACCTTCCTACCCTTGATTTCGTGTCAGATAGCGAAACCGACCGGATTGATGAATACATCGAAGAACACAACGTTCAACCACTAATTCCAGTTTCTTCCGAATCATAAGGATTGTAGGAGTAAATAAATACCCAATTGGTGGTTGATACCTTTTTAATAAAACTTGGTAAGCCCTGTCATTTCACAATGCGGGGCTTATTTCTTTTCATACTTTGACTTTTCTAACTACCTTGATGTACAATTTCTAAAACATCAATAGCCATGAAAACAGCGATAAGTACCAAGAAAAAAAAAGAGAATAAGACCCAGATTATCACCCTGCGGGTAACAGAGCAACAGAAGCAAGAGATCGAGCAGAAGGCTGCGGAAATGGGCCTGGGAATTAGTGCCTGCCTTTCCCACGTTTTGGCAGACTACGCGAATCAAAAAAAAGAAAGCCAGCAGGCTAGTGCGAAAATGATCGAAATTACTATCCAAAAGGAGATCATGGAGCAAGCACTGCTGAAAGCCCAGCAGGATTCCCAGACGTTGGATGTATGTTCTCCATTATCAGCCGGGAAGGCCTTACCCCCTCCTCTTTTGTTCCCGCTCCTACCTGACCGGTGAGTGAATAGACAGGGTGATCAACGGTTCCACGTGATGGTATGCCATCCATCAGCCGGAAATTTCCCCAAAGAGGTAGAATTCATCGCTGCCCTTGCTCTCCATGACACCCATCAGTGCCTCCACAAGCTTATCGAAGCTGTTAGGCTTGACTATATAGCCGGAGGAACCCAACATCCTGGCCACTTGTACTTCCTTGCCATTATTGGAGGTGGAAAAAATATAAACGGGTGTATGGGCCAAACGGCCAACCTGCCTGATCCTTCTCAGGCATTCCCTTCCATCCAGGACGGGCATGTTCAAATCCAGGAAGATCATGCTGGGATTGAAGGTAGCGTCATTCTCCAGCAGCAGCATTGCCCGGGTACTGTCACTTTCGGTCATACATAGCATGGCGGGTATTGCCCTGCCAACAGCCATCTCAAAAAAGAGCCTGTCGTCTGCATCATCATCTACAAGTAGGCATTTTAGTGGTTGCTCCACAGAGGTCAAAGAAGGCATAATCGACAAAAAGGGAGAGAGGTAGGAGGATATGTGGTGAATATTGCATATTTTTTTTGAAAATGTTCAACCTCTGTTCTAAAATTCAGACAAAGTGCATCTTGGAAGCTGAAACAGAATTTCCTGAACAATAAGTCTGAAATGTGTGAGGGCAATGGTGCCCATGGTGTCACATCATACCTTTCACTCATCCGGTGGATCGGAAAATACCCGGGTGTGGGTGGTGCCCACACCCGGAGGGCTGGATCCCCTGGGGTACACACACGTCATTCCAATCAACGTGTAGGAAGGTCATTATTGGCTGCAAAAGGCTGACGAACCCCAGGGGAAGTCTCAGAGAGCATTCTGAACGGGAAGCAGCAGGCTGAATATGGCACCCTCGCCTTCTTGTCCCTGGGCATAAATAATACCACCATGCCGCTCCACGATTTTCTTGCAAAGGGCAAGTCCCAGTCCCGTCCCCTCATAGCTGTCCTTGGAGTGGAGCCTAATGAAGGTACCGAATATCCGCTCCGCCACATCGTTGCCGAAGCCTATGCCGTTATCCTCCAGGACAATCTTGACATATTTCCCATGAGGATTCAAGCCCCTGCTTTCTGTTTCCTCCCTGGTAGCGCTGGCGCAGCTAAGTCGTATCACCGGCCTGCGCCCAGGGCTTGAGAATTTGAGCGAGTTATTGAGAAGGTTATAGAACAACTGGTAGATCAGGACACGTGAACCCTCTATCCGTGGCAAATCCTCATACACGATGCTTGCCTCTTTCTGAGCAATCAACAGCTCCAGGTCACCCTCTATGTCCTGGATTATTTCATTCAGGTTCAAGCTCTCGTATGCGTGTTCTGACGCATTGAGTGAGGAATAAAGGAGCACACCGTCAATCATCGCATGCATGCGCCGGGCGGAGGACTCCACCTTCGAGAGATATAGCCGGCCTTTCTCCGGCAG
>CATMVR010000566.1 GCA_950075905.1 uncultured Persicitalea sp.
TCGAACACCTCAACAGCTACGGCAACTACTACCTCCCAGCCGTAGAGCGAGCGCTGATACGAGCGACCGAATTACAACCAAAAACCAACCACGTGTACCGGAGCGGGTGGCTGGGCAGCTATTTTATCCGGATGATGAAGCCTGGAAATAAAAAGAAGTACAAGGCTTTCAGAGGACATTTTCCAGCCCCCGGGCTCAACGGACCAGCTGTGGTAGCGGAGTTTATCCGGCAGCAGGAGGAGTGGCTGCGTCTCATGGACCAGATTGATCAGGTGGGGCTGCTCAATGCCCGGGTCCCGATTTCCATCAGTCCGTATATCCGTTTGAAACTGGGCGATGTACTTGGGTTTGTGAAAGCCCACGACGACCGGCACATTGCGCAGGCCAACCGGGTACTGGCCCGGCTCCGGGAAGCCGTCTGACCTCCCACCAATCAATCCCCCAGGTTTTCCTGAGCGGTCTTCAAATCCTCCATAGTTCCTTCCACCACCAGCTTTACCTCGCTGTTGTTGAACATTTCGTTGTCGGCCGTTAGTGTACAGGAAAAATGCAGGGTAAAGGGGAGATTTTCGCCCTGCGCAATCAGCTGCCCGGTGGCTTTGAGCAGGTCGCCCATATCTATGCTAAGCGGTATGGTGTACGTATTACTGCTCCTACCCTCTACCCGGGTAAGGCTCTGCACCTGCCCGCGGGCCATTTGCTTCTGACTTCCCAGGTCCAGGGCATAGGTGGGGTCTTTGAAGCTGATCGGAAAGAAGTTTTTGTTGCTAAACCGGAGCTGGATCTCAACCTTGGATTGGCTAAGCCCGAATTTATCCAGTTCGTAACCTACTACCTCTACCGAAGGCAGCCGATACCGCACCAAACGCTTCTCTACCGTCAGACGCAGCGTATCCAGCCCCAACACCGACTCTTTCAGGCCAAAAGTACCCTTAAAACGGTAGTTGGCGCTATCTTGCTGCTCGCCCGCCCGGTCGTTGATTGCCTTTAACTTTTTTATTTTCAGTTGTACAGGAAGTTCGAGCACGGAACTATCCCCGGGTTCAATTTGCAGGGGGTCGGAGTAACGGCTATCCAGAATCGTCGTCCCGTCCATCTGTACCTGATATTCGAAGCCCTGGATAGCGATACCCACCGGCAGAGGATTGTCGACCAGCAGACTCAAAGTCACATCCACCGTAGAGTCGGTAATGGCGTTGATTTTTCCTACCCCGAGCTCCACCCGAGGTTTCAGACCCGAAACCGGATTTTCGTTGTTTGACTTGTAAAAAAAATAGCCCACTGCCAGGCCAATTACCAGCAGGGCAGCAAATCCAGCAATGTAGATATTTGATCGGCCAGGGCGCATATTTGTATAACCAGGAGTGAATGATTTTGCTGCCTATCAAAAAAGAATCATACCATAACTACAAAAATACTTTGTTACCGGCCTAAATAAAGGCACAATCTTTGCAGGACTACCCAATATAAAGTGTACTCAGATCGTGATTGTCAGGCAGTTTATGCTCCGCTATGGCCAATATGCGATCAGAGGCGCGCAAGTACAGAAGAAAACAAATAGTACGGAGAGGGGTTGGGATTTGACAAATATTGAATTTATTTTTGTATCCTTTTAGTTTCATAGCCCTCTCTCTTTGATGTTTTAAATAAATGAATGAAAAAATTAATTAAGTTCTGGTTCTATATCGGAATATTCATTGTGGGTGTCTGGGTTTCTTTGCGAATGGTCGATTTTTTCTTCACTAATGCGGATGGGATACTGGCAGACATTAACCTAAATGTATTTTTTCAATATATCGCCGGATTTACAATATTGGTCGCTCTCAGTACCTTCGGGCTAAAATCCCGGTACAGACTCATATCCAACAGCTCACTCTCTCTGCTGAGTTTGGTGGTGTTCTGGAGTATGGGTGAGCTTTTTTGTTTTCTTTTGATCCAATTTCGGGTAATCGATGCCCCAAAACCCTTTCATTCGCGGGTGCGTCTTTCAACAGACTGGATCAGTCCGAGATTACCCTTCTGGGGCGATTTCAGCCAGTCTTTTGGCCGTTGGCGCCGGCCCGACGACTCCATTATTGTAACCCCTGTCCATGGACGTCCAGTTCAGATCCGATCTAATGGTTTTGGTATGCGGGATCCGGAAAGAACCCAGCGAAACAACACCCAACGCAAAAGGGTAACCTTGTTGGGTGACTCCTTCGTGGAAGGATTCATTGTGCAGGAGCAGCAGCGCTACTCAAACCTGCTCGAAGCCCAAACGGGCATTGAGCACCTCAACTTCGGGATCAATGGCACATCCGTCATTAACTATTACCTTATCTACAAAAATATGGTCAAGCAGTTTGACCATGACGTGGTACTGGTATCCATCCTGCCCGCCAACGACTTCGAGGATTATAACGACAACCAAAAAAGAAGTCTTATGCGGTATCCGATCTACCGCCCCTACTGGCAGGGAAACTTCCCCAATGTCAAGCTAGACTACTCGCTGGCTGACATTTCTCAATCTCTCTCGACGCTCGCCAACCACGATAAGCCCGCCCAAACCCAGCAGGTTGTAGACTCGGTATATCGTACCCTGCCTATGAAAGAAAAGATTATAGCCGAGCTTTCACTAAACTCATATTTGCTCAGCTGTACATTTTACTGGGCAGATCAGGTGGCCATGCACAAGCGCGAACAGCAAAACAGCTATTCAAAGGCCTTTTTTGAAGAACGGTGGCCTGCGTTCTTCTATTCACTCGAACAATTGGCCATAGAATCGGCCGGGAAGGAGGTGATATATTACACGGTCCCGGTACTCGACGATCTCATAGCGTATCAAAAAGACAAAATCGACGATTTGTCGCCTCGGCTGGAAAGACTTTGCCGGCAATATGGAATCACCTACATTAACCTGCTACCCTACTTCTACGAGCAGGGCGAAGAGCAATGGGAAAAATTTTACCAGCCAGGAGATGGCCACTGGACGCCCGCTGGCGAAAGGTTTATGGCCAGCGTGCTTTTGAATCATCCCGCTTACCAGCGGGCTATCCAGGGAGCATCCGTACAGAAAAAGGCATTAAATAAAACTGAAACCGAACCTGTGTACCTTTCAGAGGCCCATGAAGAGACACCGCAACCAGAGCCAATAGCGCAATGGTTAGTAAAACCCCCATCATCACCAGGCTCCACCGCCACGCGTGCTCAGATTTTCGAAAAGTAGGCTTTTCTATTCTGTTGAGAAAGAAACCGATTACTCCCAGATTCGCCACGTACAGGTACTGCTCAATACGGTAGGAACTTAACAGCGCACCGGTGATAAGCCAGCTACACAGCGTATACAACCCCAGATGGCTTAGAAAAAACAAGCTCAGGAATGCATAACCGGGGCTCCCCCCCTTTCTTTGGCGCCCCAAGTAGTAAGTCCAGCAAATGCCAGCCACCACGATCGTCAGGAGTGCCACCCCCTGGGTTACGCGGGTCAGGTCGGCAACGTCCAGGTTTGTCAGCGGTTGCAGGGTTTTGAGTAGCCGCTGGGTGCCAAAGGACTGGTCCCAAACCACAAGCGGAATAAACAGGGTTACGAAAAAAACCGCAAACTGCGACGATCGGGGAGCTTCCGTGCGGTCGGGCCAGGCGGCGGTGAGCGTACCGTAGGCCATGCCCAGGCCACCGAAGAAACCCAGGCTATACTCCATGACGTTCCAGAAGTTGAATTTGATGCCGGAGGTATTTCCCAGCACCTGCAGAAAGTTGCCAAACGCAAAACCAAAACCGGCTCCCAACCCCGCGTACAAGGCTACCCGCCAAGCGGCAGAATACCCCCGCCGATGCTGAAACCAACCCAGCGCCAGAGCCATGCCCAGGCAGGCTGCCCACAGCTCAGAGCGGGGCGGTGTCATGCGCCAGCCCCACTCTTCTATCAGGAAAAAATAGGCCACTATGCCCAAAACAACCATTTCTACCAACAGCGTGGGCCATGGTACGGGCTTTTCGGTCGTTTCTTCCAGCACCAGG
>CATMVR010000567.1 GCA_950075905.1 uncultured Persicitalea sp.
ACGATATCCGGTTTCATGATATGATCCGGGGCTGGGTAGTGGTACACTCGTCGCAGATCGACGATAAGGTACTGCTAAAATCTGACGGAATGCCCACCTATCACCTGGCCAACATCGTGGATGATCACCTGATGGGCATCACGCACGTGATAAGGGGCGAGGAGTGGCTGCCGTCGGCGCCCATGCACGTACTGCTGTATAGCTATCTGGGCTGGCTGGATACCATGCCGAAGTTTGCGCACCTGCCTCTGCTGCTCAAACCCGACGGCAACGGCAAGCTCTCCAAGCGTGACGCTGACCTGGGCGGTTTTCCGATTTTTCCATTAGAATGGACCGATCCCAAAACCGGCGAAAAGGCCCTGGGCTTCCGTGAGCAGGGCTATTACCCCGAAGCCACGGCCAATTTTCTGGCCCTACTGGGCTGGAACGCCGGCACCGAGCAGGAGTTGTTTTCCATGAAAGAGCTCATCGAGGGGTTCAGCTTTGAGCGGGTACACAAGGCCGGCGCGCGCTTTGATATTCAGAAAGCCAACTGGTTCAATCAGCAGTACCTCAAACAGAAAGACGATACCACTATGGCGGCCCAGGTACAGCCGCTTTTTGCAAAACAGGGCATCCAGATTTCGGACGAGCAGGCTATTCAGATTGTACACCTGCTGAAAGACCGCGTGCATTTTGTGCGGGACATCGTGACCGAGTCGGCGTTTCTGTTCACAGCACCCGCCAGCTACGATCAGGAGATTGTAGCCAAAAAATGGAACGACGAGGCCGCCCGGGGCATCAGCGCTTTTGCCGATGCTTTGCAGGCCTACGAGGGGCCTTTCCTGGCCGACGAAATCAAACATCAGCTGGCAGAAACCCTGGAAGCTGCTGGTATCAAAATGGGTAAGATCATGCAGGCGCTGCGCGTGGCCCTCACCGGCGTTGGGGCTGGTCCGGATCTGATGATCACGATGGAGATACTTGGAAAAGAGGAGGTGGTACGCCGTCTGAGAAAAGCGGTGGAGACGCTGGGTAGCTAGTCTTTGGCCTACTTCCTTTCGCCCTGCCAGGGCAACCAGCCGTGGCCCAATTTGTGCCGTTTACTACATGGACCTTGCCATTTGTGGCAAGGTTCTTTACATTAGTACCCTTATTGGACAGCCCGAAACCAACCGGCGTGTGTCTTTTACAGACTAACCCACGATACAAGCTATGGCCAAGAAAAAACAACCCGATCAGAACGAGCCGCAGGAAGAAAAACCGCGCGTACATAAGGACCTCGAAGGTTTTGACATCAAGATCAATTCTTTTGGAGAAATCAATACGAGCTTTGATATGGATAAGATCAATGAGTTTCTGAACAGAAACGTAGACGATAAGAAACTCCGTGACCGGGAGGATATCCCTGGTCGTAAAACCCGTAAGTCCAAAAAGAAGCCGCCTTCCTCCGAGGAAGAATAACTTTTTTAGAATTCTGACGGGGTGGCCCGAGCCATTATGAATGCTGAATTATGAATTGGACAGTTTAGGAAAGCATTGTTTTTCTATCGAACTAGCCTCACAAAGGACTTATTCTCCACCTGCTGGTTTCTATATAATTCAGAATTCATAACTCATAATTCACCTTAACTCATAAACTTTTAACTAATAAAACATGATTTCACACGAAGTAGATTACAAAATTATTGGCGAAGACATTCAGGTAGTGGAGGTCGAACTGGACCCCAACGAGACGGTCATTGCCGAGGCTGGTTCTATGTTGTTCATGGAAGAGGGCATTCAGTTCGAAACCAAAATGGGGGATGGCTCCGAAGCCAACCAAAGCATTATGGGTAAGATTTTCCAGGCGGGTACCCGCCTGCTTACCGGGGAGTCACTGTTCATGACGCACTTTACCAACCGGGGCTACGGTAAGCGGAAGGTGGCTTTCGCGGCTCCGTATCCGGGTACCATCATGCCCATCAACCTTGGTAAAATATATGGCAATGAGCTGATCGTCCAGAAAGATGGCTTCCTGTGTGCAGCCTTAGGCACGAGCATGAAAATTCACTTCAATCAGCGCATCGGCTCCGGTCTGTTTGGTGGTGAAGGCTTTATCCTGCAAAAACTACGGGGCGATGGCATGGCTTTCGTACACGCCGGAGGCGTCATGATGGAGCGGCAACTCAATAACGAAACTCTTCGTGTGGATACGGGCTGCGTGGTGGCCTTTGAACCAAGTATTAGCTTCGATATTCAGCGGGCCGGTGGCCTAAAGTCCATGGTATTTGGCGGCGAGGGGATGTTTCTGGCTACTTTAAGAGGTACCGGAAAAGTTTATCTGCAATCCATGCCTATCTCCAAACTGATTGACCGCCTGTCGCCCCGTGGCGGCAATGCCAATAAGGAAAGTGGCTCTGTTCTGGGTGGACTGGGTAATCTGTTTGAGGGATAAGGACACTTTGATATCTCTTCTTAGGCTGAAACAATCTGTTTCAGCCTTTTTTTATTACCAAAATCATTTTGGGTCGATCCGCTGCATATTTCCTGGGTTTGGAGCTAATCAAACGGGAACAGTCGTCTTTTTTATGGGTAATGCGGACTGCAAAAAACATTGATTTAAAACCATTGGTATGCTTTTTACGTATATAAAGGCAAATGCATAAGACCACGCAACGCTGACCGTCCCTGATTATGGAGTGGCGTTGCTTAAACAAAAACTAAAATGACGAATCTTAAAAATGTATTATTTGCCCTTCTGACTGTACTGGTCATGTCTTCCTGTGGCACTTCTGCTCCCAGGTCAAACTCTGCCCCCATAGAGCATACCATTTGGGATAAGCTTCTTAAAAAGCATGTCAATGACAAAGGACTTGTTGACTATAAGGGCTTCAAGAAAGACCGCGATCAGCTCAAAAAATACCTGGAACTGCTTAGCAACAACGCCCCCGGCTCTAAGTGGAGTAAGGATGAGAAGCTGGCTTACTGGATCAACGCCTATAATGCCTATACCATTGAGCTGATTCTGGAGCACTATCCACTGAAAAGTATCAAGGATATCGGGGCATCCATTAAGATTCCCTTTGTGAATACCCCCTGGGATGTGAAGTTTATAGAGATTGGAGGGAAGAAAATGGATCTGAATAATATTGAGCACGGGATCATCCGGAAGGAATTCAATGAGCCCCGTATCCACTTTGCCCTGGTATGTGCGGCCATGTCGTGCCCACCCCTGCGCAATGAAGCCTACACCGCTGACAAACTCGACAAGCAACTGGACGATCAGGGCAGCGACTTTCTGAACAATCCCGAGCAGAACGTGGTGACTAAGGACAAGGCCAGTATAACCAAGATTATGGACTGGTATGGCGGAGACTTCAAGAAAAAAATGCCGATCAAAGATTGGATCAATAAGTACGCCAAAACCAATCTCCAAACCAACAACATCTCTTACCGGGACTACAATTGGGCGCTGAATGAGCAGAAGTGATCAATGTTAGAATGATAGAATGAGTGAATGATAGAATATACGATTTACTAAAAAAGTATTATTCTATCATTCTAACATTCACTCATTCTATCATTATTCCGCCATCTGCAGCGCCTTCGTCGTTGTGTAGTACTTCGTAATCATGTTCGGAACTTCCCAGGTGGGAAGTTTTCCGTCCTTTAGGTACTCCATATACTTGTTGGCTACCTGCGCAAAGTGCGCTTCGTGGCCGTTGTCGTACTTCTTCGGAATTTCCACCTGCCAGCCTTTGGCGTCTTTTTTCAGTGAGATGCCGGGGTATAAGGCCTCTACTTTCTTGAAAGCCTCTTCCAGATTCTGCGCGTAGTTAGCGTCGTTACCTACGGGCTCGATATACAGCATAGGCTTAAAATTCTGCTCTTTACCCTGCCGGATAATCAGGTTGGCCTTCGAGCCGCGCATGATCGAGTAGTGCGTATCGCCCGTGCCGGGAGGCGCTTCGAAGTTCCACAGTACTTTCACCTGCGCGTGGATGTCTTTCAGCGTATAGTTGATCTCCCCG
>CATMVR010000568.1 GCA_950075905.1 uncultured Persicitalea sp.
CGAGCAGCTGAAAATCGCGTCGGGTAAGGCCTATTTTACGGCCATTGCGGTACTCTTCGCACTGTACCGTGAAAACATACAGGCCGATGGTACTTGCGGTCACAGAGATCGTTCCGGAAGCATTGTCAACACGAAAAGAGGGGTTGCCGGGTATGACGTTCTGTAACGTAACACCGGTGGTCCACTGCACCAGCGGATAGCCCGTTTTGGGGGAGGAGTTGCCGATTGGGTTGTTGCGGCTCGTATTGCCGCTCATGGGGGTAACCAACGAGTAGCGCAACTCGTCGCCGTCGGCATCTAAGGCCGACATTCTCATCGTAAAAGGCTGATCTTTGCAGATGTACTGCCCATTAGGAAAGCTGAATTCGGGCGACGTATTGCGGACAGACAGGGGAGGAAATTCAAGATAAAAGACCATCCCGTTTGATCCGGGCGACTCTATATTGTTAATGTCGTCGTTGCGACAGCACCGTTCCCACACCACGTAGTAGCCCGCGGGGTCGCTGTAATCGGCGGGATTGAGGGTGACAGTCTGGGAGTAGAGACCCGCTACGGTTTTCAGGGAGCGGAAGGCCGCGCAGGCTTTGTTCTGGTAGTCCACGCTCTGGGTGGATACGTAGGGGAGTGCGAACTGTGCAATGAGTTGATTGTCCCGCTTCCGGTAGACCAACAGATCTACCTGGCTATCCCGGTTGCCAGCTGAAAGATTGTTTTCGTCCCAGAACTGGACGAGCGTGAAGGTATACTGATTGAGACCAGCGGCCGGTTGCATCCGGATCTCGCCGCCCACAATATGCCGCGCCTGAACGAGCGCGGCGCAGAGAATTAGAAAAATGAATAGCCAAACAGGTAGATTTCTTTTCATACACCTTCACAATTATCAGTCCTTACGCATGCTGTTTGTTTTACATTTAAATATAAGCATGGTTTCTTACAATCTCTACGCAAAAAGCAAGTTATGCGTGGCTATATACCTGATAATCCGATAAAACTTATCAGATGCTCAATAGCTGACCCTGCTTTATTCTTCTGGTTATATTTATATAGGTATCTTTCTGGAGGATTTTGGTCTATTTAAATGTTTTATAATTTATATTATGTTAAATAGATACTCTAAAAAATAAGTATCTGGTTTCCCAGATACTTATTAATCAATTAATTACTCCTGAATACACTCTACCTTCTTTCCCTCGAATTGAGTCAAAACGTTATTCAGGTTCTCCAGGGTTGTGACGGCTTCTTCTTCTTGTTTGATCTTTACTGCCTTCTCAAAGTAAGGCTTGGCTTTCTGGAATCGTCCACAAACGCGGCCTTCCACTTCCTTGCCACGCTTCTGATACTCCTGCATACCCATGTTATCTACTTCACGCTTCAATTCTACGGCGTCGTTGAAATAAATTACACCCAGATTAAATAGCGCATCGTAGTTGTTCGGATCGATTTCCAGCGCTTTCTTATAGGTCTCAATAGTCTGAGCGCGGTTGTCGGTGTACTTTTTTTCCAGGTCGGCCAACTGCTTCTCCATGTTGGCTTTCTCAGGGCTATTTGCTTTCTCCTGCGCAGCCTTCAATTCTTCCTGGTACTTGGCAACGTTGGCTTTGGTTTCATCACGGGACGCCGTTACTTCTGATAACTGACGCTTCAGATCTGCGCTCTTAGGCTGTGCTTTCAACCGGGCGCCGATGCGCTTTATTTCTCCTTCGTATACATCTAACTTATCTTTCTCGCTTTGAAGCTGCTTCTCGGCATCCTCAACGCCGCTACCAGTACCCATTTTCTCTTTCAGCTCGCGAATCTCCTGGTTGGTTTTGATACCGACGTTGTCGTACAAAATAGCCAGATTCACCATATTCTGAACGTTAGAAGGGTCTTTTGCCGTCAGTGCTTTCAGTTCATCGATAGCCTTATCTTCTTTACCAGCAGCCAGGTAAATATTGACCACTTCTGCTTTCAGGTCTTTGTTGTCGGGGTTCTTCTGCAACCCTCTTTCCAATGTATTGACCGCTTTGTCGTAGTTATCATTAGCACGGTAAAGCTGGGCCAGTCCGTAGTATACACTGGGATCCTGTCCGCCATTAGACACGTACTTCTCAAACTGCTCTACGGCCACATCTTTCATGTCAGCCTGTTGGGCCGAAATACCACCATAAAGGGCAGCTGTTGTGTCTTTTGCGTTAACCTTCTGCGCCATTTGGAACATCTCGAGTGCCCCCTTCATGTTCTGAGACTGGTATTTCTCAGCCCCCTGCTTCACAAAAGCGTTGTATAGGTTGGTGCCTTCGGCCCCGGAAAGGATTTCCTGAGCTTCCTTAGCGCTACGGCCTGGCTCACCTTTTTTCGTTTTGTCCAGCTCCACTACCTTCTGGTAAGCTTCGTAGGCTGTTAAAGCCGCGCTAGAATCGAGTTGTGAATACTGCAAAGCAATATTCTGGTACGTATTGGCCCGGTCCATCCAGTAGGCTGCCTTGGCACTTTGCTTTGGATCCTGAATATTGCTATCGCTTTTCTCCTTATCTTTTTTAGCCTGATCCATCATAGCCTGATCAATGGCATTCTGGGAGAACGCCACTGCTGAAAACAAGCTAAGTACAGAAACAAAAAATAGTTTTTTCATAGAAAACGGATGATTGGTTATATTAAAAAGTACTTGTTACAATTTAAGTTGATGAAATAAAATAATTATTCCTCAGGTTCTTCACCTGGGGTCTCAGTCTCGGGAGCATCAGGTGTATTGGTAGAATCTGCTGGCTCGCCCGGCACCTGCTCTTCGGCCAGAGACGCGCTAACTTCATCCTCATCTTTAAGAATCCGCGTAACAGAAGAAATCTCATCTGAGTTGCTCAGGCGAATCAGCTTCACTCCCTGTGTATTGCGGCCAGCCTGCCGGATATCGGTCACACTCATCCTGATGGCAATGCCATTGCGGGTAATAATCATCAGGTCGTCCTGCTCCGTCACTTCACGAATAGCTACCAGCTTACCTACCTTTTCGGTGGCATTCATGGTCGATACCCCTTTTCCACCCCGGTTGGTAACACGGTAGTCTTCAATGGGCGAGCGTTTACCGTAGCCATTTTCGGATACCACCAGCAACTGGGCATCTTCGCGGTTGATACACACCATGCCGATCACCCGGTTAGTAGGATCGTCGCTCAGGTTGATACCCCTTACCCCGGAAGCCGTACGGCCCATGGGACGTACCCCCTTCTCGTTGAAGCGAACTGCCCTACCCGCACTTTGGGCAATGACAATGTCGTTGTCGCCGTTGGTGAGGGCTACATCGAGCAACCGGTCGCCTTCGTTAACGGAGATCGCAATGATTCCGTTCTGCCGGGGACGTGAGTAGGCTTCCAGCAAGGTTTTCTTGATAGTCCCCTGCTGCGTACACATGATGATGTAGTTATTATTGATATAGTCCTCATCGCTAAGCGTCCGTACATTGATCACCGCCCGGATGGTATCGCCCGACTCGATGCTAATCAGGTTCTGGATAGGCCGCCCCTTAGAGTTTTTGGAACCTTCGGGTACCTCGTATACTTTTAGCCAGAAGAGCTTGCCATATTCCGTAAAGATCATCAGGTAGTTGAGCATAGTAGCCGAGAACAGGTGCTCCGTAAAATCGTCGTCCTTGGTCTTTACGCCCCGGGCTCCTACCCCACCCCGGGTTTGGGTACGGTACTCCTGCAGCGGCGTGCGCTTGATGTACCCCTGGTGCGAAATGGTGATGAGCATTTCCTCATCGGCAATCATGTCTTCATCACTAAACTCCTCGGCAGCGTACTCAATTTTGGTACGACGGTCGTCGCCATAACGCTCCCGTACATCGTGCAGCTCGGTTTTAATGATGTCGAACTTCCGGATGTCGCTAGCCAGAATTTCGCGCAAATCCGTGATCAGCGACATGATTTCATCGTACTCCTTTATGATCTTGTCGCGTTCGAGACCGGTCAGGCGCTGCAGACGGAGTTCGAGGATAGCCTTGGCCTGAAT
>CATMVR010000569.1 GCA_950075905.1 uncultured Persicitalea sp.
TTTGCTACCCCTCCTGAAAAAGAATAACATCCGTCTCATCACCAACATGGGTGCCGCCAACCCCCTAGCCGCCGCCGAAAAAGTAGGCAGGATAGCCCGGCGCCTCGGACTATCATTGACCATAGCAGCGGTGACGGGCGACGATGTGTTTGACCAGCTATCGGGAAAGGAAACCACCCTGGAAACGGGCTATCCTCTTTCTGAATCAGGCACTCTGCTCTCAGCAAATGCTTACCTGGGTGCCGATGCTCTGCTACCCGCCCTGGCCTCAGAAGCGGAGGTAATCATTACTGGCCGGGTAGCCGATCCTTCGCTGTTTGTAGCGCCTCTGGTGCATGAATTTGGCTGGTCGCTGGATGATTTTGATCAACTGGGGCAGGGTACGGTCATCGGCCATCTGATGGAGTGCGCCGGGCAACTGACCGGGGGGTACTTTGCCGATCCGGGCAAAAAAGACATTCCTGATTTTGCCCATCTGGGCCATCCCTACGTAGATGTGTGGCCAAACGGACGGGCGGTTTTCGGGAAAGTAGCGGGTACGGGGGGAGCGCTTCGGTTAGCAACGGTCAAAGAGCAACTTTTATACGAGGTCATGGACCCAAGCCAGTACTTCACTCCTGATGTGGTGGCCAATTTTACGCAGGTAAAGCTGCACGAAGCCGGACCCGATCAGGTAGAAGTAAATGGCGGCCGCGGTACCCCAAAACCGGAACAACTGAAAGTAAGCGTAGGCTATCAGGCTGGCTATGTGGGCGAAGGTGAAATTTCCTACGCGGGTACCAACGCCCTGGCTCGCGCCCAACTGGCCGGAGCGGTAATAAAAGACAGATTACAAGATAAATTTCCAGAATTGCGTGTAGACTACATTGGCAGTACTTCCGTGCACCGGACGCAGTTCGGTACCTGGCCCGAACCGTACGAAATCCGGCTGCGGGTAGCAGGCAAAGCATCCACCGTTACCGAAGCCGCACTGATCGGCGAAGAAGTGGAAGCCCTCTACACCAACGGCCCGGCCGGCGGCGGCGGAGCCCGCAAATATGTACACGAAGTGGTCGGGATTGTCTCTACGCTGATTCCGCGCACGCAGGTACACCCTACCCTAACGCTCCTGAAATCATGAAGATAAAACTCTACGATATCGCCCACAGCCGGGCCGGCGACAAAGGCAATACGCTGGTGCTGTCGCTGATTCCCTATCGGGATGAGGACTACCCTTTGCTGAAAGAAAAGGCAACGGCCGGGGCGGTGAAAGCTCACCTGAAAGGCATTGTGGCAGGAGATATAGAACGGTACGAACTGCCCAACCTGCCCGCTTTGCAGTTTGTATGCCGACAGGCTCTGCTGGGTGGCGTCACCACCTCCCTGGCTATGGATACCCACGGAAAAAGTCTTAGTTTTGCCTTACTGGAAATGTGGATTGAGACCGACTGACCCGTATTTACCAGGAATGTAATGTATCTAATCTATACCCGCAATAATGAAAAAATTGGTTTATACTCTTCTGTTTTTCACCTTACTGCTTTCACAAAACCTACTTGCTGCTAAGGTAGACACCCTCGACATCCAAAGTCAGGCGATGAACCGTAGCCTGAAAGCCGGCGTGGTACTGCCCGAAAGCTATCAGCAAAGCAACAAACCCTTCCCCGTACTGTACCTTCTCCACGGCGGATCGGGCGGCTTTCGCGACTGGCTCACTAAGGTACCGGATAAGTCCCTCCTGCACCGGATGGCCGATCAGTACAACCTGATTATCGTCACGCCCGATGGCGACCCCACCAGCTACTATTTTGACAGCCCTTTGATCAAAACCAGCCAGTTTGAGACGTTTATTTCCAAAGAGGTAGTGGAGAAGGTAGACAAGAACTACCGGACGGTTGCGGATAAAAAAGGGCGGGTTATTGCGGGCCTGTCTATGGGTGGACACGGGGCCATGTACATTTCGAGCCGCCATCCCGAGCTATACTCTGCCGCCGGCAGTATGAGCGGAGTCATGAATATCAATACGGCTACCTGGAAAGTACCAGCCGACTTTGCCAAATCACGGGCCGAGAACTTCGCCAAACTCATTGGCCCGCCCCAGCCTGGCGAAAGTCCCTATCCCGGCTTCACCATGGTGACCCTGGCCGACCGGCTCAAAACCAACGGCCTTGCCCTGATTTTTGATATTGGCGTGGACGATTTCCTGATCAATGGCAACCGCGACCTGCACCAGCAGTTGCTGGCCAACGGTACGCCGCATGATTACATTGAGCGCCCCGGCGGGCATACCTGGGACTACTGGGAGAATGCCCTGCCCTACCAGCTGCTGTTTTTTAGCAAGGTACTCAAAACCAACGGCGTGTTCATCCCCTAGTCGCTCGCTTTCTGATACACCAGAAAATGCTGTATAGGCAGAAAATCCCCCTTGTTAACTAATGTGAAGCCGTTAGCTTCCAACTCCTTATTGGCCTGAGCTACGCTCAGCTTGTGCAATTTCTTGATGGGTATAGAAGGGTCTTCGGCGCGGTATTCCAGGAGTAAAATCTTTCCATCCGGCTTTAACGATTTCCGAATTGCCTGTAACATCTCCTGTGGGTATTCAAGCTCGTGGTACACGTCGACCATAATCACCAGATCCACCGTATTTTCGGGCAGGCTAGGCGACTTGGCGCTTCCTTTCACCACTTCCACATTCTCCAAGCCCAAATCACTGGCTTTTTTTCGCAAATAAGCCACCGACTCATCCTGCACATCCACGGCATACACTTTGCCCTGAGGTACCTTAGGGGCAATTCGAAATGTATAGTATCCCGTTCCAGCCCCGATGTCAGCCACTACGCTAGTCGGCGTGATGGGTAGCTTCTGTATCGCCAGTGCTGTGTTTTCCTCCTCCTGCCGTTCATCCCGTTCCAGCCAACCCGCACCACCAAAGCCCATCACATGGGCGATCTCCCTGCCAAGGTAGGTCTTGCCAATACCGTCGTAGGAGGCATCGATCTGACCGTAAATAGCCGTGTCATTTGCTATCTCCGCGTTTTTTTTCTGCGACGTGGACGGGGTAGAACAAGCCAGTAATACCAGGTTAAAAATCAATAAAAACCATAGTAGCTTCATAAATATACGTTTATATTTTATCTGGTAACTCCCAAGAGCCACCCCCTGTTTTCGTAAACGCCAAGTCCGTTAAATCACTGCCAGAAGCAGGGACTGAGATTGTAAAATATATAACCTTGTAATCGAAGTATTAGATAGCTGAAAGTTCCAAAATATTCATCAAAAAGTATTTAATATGATTTTTTTGGATATACTTTGTCTACCTTTTATTTTTGGAAGTTCATTTTTTTATATTTTATGTAACTTTAATTTTTCTATCTTTTATGAAAAAACAGATTTCCGCTTTCCTATTGTTGTCAGCGATTGTGTTTACCTCCTGCCAGAACTTTCCAACAGCAAAAGTACAAACTACGCTTGAGCAGGATTTTTCAATCAATAGAACAGGCACAACTTTTAACGAGTCCACCTTAATTGACGCTACTAACGACGCTGATTTTGACAAATACAAACGTAAAATCAATTCAATTGATATAGATCGGGTTACTTATACCATTACTTCTTTTACCGGCCCCTCCAACCAGATACTGCAAAATGGTATTTTAAGCGTAGCTGATGCGGATGGCAAAAATCCTATCAACGTAGCTACGTTCACAAATCTGAATCTGAGCAATGATTTAGGGCAGGAAAAAGACCTCCAGACTTCTTCGGCCGGCCTCGCGCGTCTGCAGGACCTTCTGCGGAAAGATCCCTACCAGGCAGTCATTTCGTATTCGGGCAACGTAAATCAAGGGCCCGTAAAGATGAATATTTCCCTCAAATTTTACTCCAAGCTAACTGCCCGGATTGTAGGTTCAAACTAAGCCAAACGTTTATCTCGCATAAAACATGAGTCATCCCGAATTTTTAGGGGCTGGCCCAAAAAAGATACCTCCATGTTATTTTTGTGAATCACAACAA
>CATMVR010000570.1 GCA_950075905.1 uncultured Persicitalea sp.
CAACATGTCTATATACGAAGTGCGTCAGGCCATATTTGCCAGGGGGCGTCACTCAGGGTAAGTACTCATTGCAAACTGCCGGCCCCTGACCTGGTAGCGGGGGCTCCCCAACCCAAACTCACGAACATGATTGAAAAACTGAACTTTACCGGCATTGACCATCCGGCGGTAGCCGCCGACGATGTGGAGGTACTCAGCCACTGGTACTGCGACATGCTGGGCTACGAGAAATGGTTTCACCACCCCACGGGTAGCCCGCAGGGTAAGCCCGTCTGGATGCTGAAAGCTCCTGATAACTCGCTGCTGGAAATTATGCCCAAAGACGATACCCTCCGCCAATCGCGCACCACCTGGACGCCCGGTTGGTCGCACCTGGCCCTGCGTGTGACAAATCTGGATGAAGCCATCCGCATCCTGGATCAAAAAGGAATTCAGTGGACGAGCGACATCATCAACGCCATCGGCGGCGGCAAAGTCCGCAATGCGCTGGACTGCGAAGGCAACATGATACAAATCCTGGAACGGGGCGAAATCTGATTGGAGGCTTTGATGCCAGTAAGATTTACAGCCCTGCCTTCTTCATTGACCCAAAGCGCTATCTGTGGAGCCTTCGGATCACTCGGTACCCTACATGCTGAAA
The DNA here is from genome assembly GCA_950075905.1 of uncultured Persicitalea sp. GTDB lineage: Bacteria > Bacteroidota > Bacteroidia > Cytophagales > Spirosomataceae > CATMVR01. The sequence continues at coordinate 641 of CATMVR010000570.1, forward strand.
CCTTCCAACCTGTTTGAGGCGCTACCCAAAGACTACTATGACACGGCTTTTCTGGACCGAATTCACGCCTACCTGCCGGGCTGGGAAGTACAGAAGCTCCGCAAAGAAATGTTCACTTCCGACAAGGAAAACTGCATTTGGTCACCAACAACAACGAAGACTACCTGAAAAACGCCAAAGAGGCATTTGCGGAGATCGGGGAATCATTGGCTCCCTCAGGAATCGTATTTTCCTACGAATTTGATGAAATCGGGCACGATCGCTCTATTGAGCTCAATAAGGGCTGGGAGATAATCCTGGGCCGCGGTCTGGACATCTTCCAGAAAACCAATGGCAAGTACGACCTGGCCGAGTTTTATCAGGAAAAGAGGCTGTGTAAGGGGTGTAAGATTATGTATTTTTCGGCTTCTTATACCCAATAAAGCAGAAAAGAGAGCCCATTTTTAATCAGACATTCTTTTCTGCTTTATTAATTTTGGAGTCCTTACAGCCCCGCCTTCTCCATAATCCTTTCAGCGGCGCGGATGTCGTAGCTGCCGTCAGCCTTCTCGCCCACAATGACGGCCTTCACGGCCGGGTAGGCCTTGCGGGCGTCATCGCCAAACTGATCCAGAATGTTCAGGGCCTGTACCCTGGCCATCTGATTGCCCTGTTTGAGGGCGTCGATCAGGGCGTCCACCGCTTTTTCTTTCTCCCCCAGTTTCCCTACCGCCTCGGCGGCGGCAATCCGGACGGTAATCTCAGGGTCGTTGAGCAAGCCCAGTAGCTTACTTTTCTCGCTCCGGGCCTTTTCTCCCAGAATGGTGCAGCCCGTCACGGCCCAGTACCGGATCACCGGGTCGGCGTCGGTGAGTTTTTTAGATAATTCTTTCAGGTTTTTCGGATCACCCAGCGAGGCCATTTCGGCCGTTTCCAGTACCTTCCTCACGTCATACTTCCCGCTGCGGGCGTAGTCATACAACGGAGTGGTTTTGGCAATAGCCTCCAATCGCCCTTCGGGGATGAAACCCACATCCTTTATCCCGATGAGGTAGTCATGGTTGGCCTGCCGCATTCGTTGAAGCACGGCGGCAAACTTCGGATCACCGGCCAGATTGTTCACATTGTGCGGGTCGGCGTCCACGTCGAAGAGCTCCTCCACGGGCTTGGTTTCCCAGAACTTCTTCTGCACGTCGTTGAGGGTACCGGCCTTGTAGGCCGCTTCCCAGGAGGCCATCGAGGGGGCCTTCCAAAGGTACTCAAGGTACTGCCCGTAGACCTTGTGCGGCATGTAGTTGCGGATGTAGCGGTACTTCTTATCGCGCACGCTACGCACCAGGTCGATGCGCTCGTCCATGCGGCCGCGGAAGGCGTGGGCATAGGAGCGGGGAGTACCCTGCTGGGGGCCCAGAAAGGCCGTACCCTGCATGTGCCTGGGCACGGGCACCCCGGCCAGGCTCAGCAGGGTGGGGGCGAAGTCCAGAAAGGTCACGATGCGGTCGGTGGTGGTGCCGGGCTGGCCGGGGGCCAGGTGGGCGTACTTTTTGGGGAACCGTACCACCAGCGGAATGCGCAGGCCCGACTCGTACATGAAGCGCTTGCTGCGGCCCAGCACCCCGCCGTGGTCGGAGTAGTAGAAGACGATGGTGTTCTCGGCCTCGCCGGATTTCTCCAGATCATCCAGGATGTTACCCACGAAGGTATCCATGTCCTCCACCTTGTCGTAGTACTGGGCCCAGTCGTGGCGCATCTCGGGGGTGTCGGGGGGGTAGGGGGGCAGGGGCACGTCGGCGGGCTTGTGGCGCAGCTGTTCGTTGGGGATGGACTTGTGAATGGAGCTCTCGTGCGAGATGGTGGTGTTGAAGATGGCGAAGAAGGGCTGGCCGGGCTTCCGGGTTTGGTAGGTGGCCTTGTTGCTCGACTCATGCCAGGCGCTTTCCTGGTCCTCGGCTACGTTGTAATCCTTCTTGACGTTGTTGGTCACGTAGTAGCCCGCGTCCTTGAGGTACTGCGGGTAAAACTTCACGAAGTCCGGGGTGGGATAGGTGCTCCGCATGTTCTCGGTGCCCAGCGAGGGCGGGTACATGCCGGTGATGAGCGTGTTGCGCGAGGGCGCGCAGACGGGGGCCGTGGCGAAGGCATTGAGGTAGCGCACGCCCTGCGTGGCCAGCCGGTCGATGTTGGGCGTGGTGGCAAACTTGTCGCCGTAGGCCCCAATGAGCGGGCTGTTGTCCTCACTGACGATCCAGAGAATGTTGGGCCGGGGTGGTTGGGCGTCGTTCTGGGCAGCGAGGTTCAGGATGCCCGCCAGCAGGAAAAGGGTTGTAAAAAGGGTACGTACAAGCATGGGGTTCGGGTTGGTTTAAAAGGGACCTTTTTGGTTGATTCTGTCGGCTTGCCGGGCGGCGCCGGGCATCTCGCCGCGCCGGCCTTTGGCGGGCAGGGGCTTGCCCGTGTCGCGGTGGTACCAGTCGGGCGTGAGGTTTTCGGGAACGGTGTCGCCCGTATCTTCCTGCCACTGCCCGAGGATACGACGAAGTTTGGCTACCTCTGCCCCGTAGGCGGGATCGGCGATGAGGTTTTTGGCCTGGATGGGGTCCCGGCGGACGTCGAAGAATTCCTCGGTGGCGCGGGGCGTCTGGAAGATGTCCTCCTGGATGGGCGACAGGGCACCCTCCGTCCGGGCGGCTTTCAGGGCCTTAGCGGAGGGGCTCTGGTTGGCGTCGATGGGGCCCTCGTTGGGGTAGTCCGGCCGGTGGTTGACCACGTACAGGAAGTCTCTGGAACGGACCGCCCGCTCGTAGGCCGCGTAGTCGTGCCAGTTGTGCTCGGAGAAAACGTAACTGCGGTGCGGGGCCGTGGGCTTTTGGAGCAACGGAGCGAAGCTGACGCCCTGCACGGTGGCCGGGGGCTTTGCTCCCGCCAGCTGCAGCAGGGTGGGGGCGATGTCGATGCTGCTCACCAGGCTTTCGCTGACCGAGCCGGGCTTCTTAATGCCCTTTGGCCACTTCATCACGAAGGGCGTGCGCATGCCGGTATCGTAGACGCGGGTCTTGCTGCCGGGAAAGGGGCGGCCGTTGTCGGCGGTGAAAATGATGATGGTATTGGCGGCGATGCCCTGCCGGTCAAGCTCGGCGAGCAGGTCGCCCAGGTAGTCATCGATGCGGGCGATCTCGTCGTAGTAGGCGGCCAGGTCGCGGCGGGTTTCGGGGGTGTCCAGCAGCTGGGGCGGTACAGTGATGTCCTTATCCGGGTCGTGCCGGGTGCGGAAGCCATCCTTCGACCACTCCCGGTGGGCGTCAAAGGTAGCCAGCCAGAAGAAGAAAGGCTGGTCGCGGGGGCGCGATTTCAGCATGCTTAC
>CATMVR010000571.1 GCA_950075905.1 uncultured Persicitalea sp.
GGTATTGGTTGGGGAAAAGGAAAGAACCCCGCGCAGCGGAAAAGGCCTGGCCGCCGGCGGATGGTTGGCTGCGACCGGCGTGATGCTCTTTATGACAGGCCTCGCCGGCGGGACTGGGGGAAGGTAGGGCCGGGGTGCCCGCCGGCTTGCCTGTATCCGAACCGGACCGGCTGATGCTGAGGGCTGAGTGGTGTATAAATCGAATTGAGCCGTTACGTCTCTTTCGTTATCGGAAGGCCGGTAGGCCGGAGCGATGGATGGGGGCGTACCCGCCAGCTTTGTGGAGAGCTGGCGGGGGCTTCGGGCGGCCACAGACCGGTGGACAGGACTTCGCGGCTCGGGGGTAGCATCGGACGTCAGGTGCCCCGCCCCGGCAAAAGCGGGGGAAGAGGTACGGACTTTTTCCGAAGCCCAGAGATTGCCCGCCACCCAGCCTCCGATGCCCAGGCTTAGGAGTAACAGAATCAGGACCGGAATGCGATATTCAGTATCGTGAGGTAAGTTTTTCAGGAGGTCAAGTACGCGCCCGGACAGCGAGCGGGAGGGCTCGGCTTCAAAAGTATCGAATTTGCGTTGGAGGGCTCTTCGCAGAGCCTCGTCCAGCGCTTTGTCAGTTGGTTTCATGACACGTTATTCCAAGTTCTTTCAGTTTCGTCAGCAGGAGGTTTCGTCCTCTCATGTATTGCGACCGTGACGTACTGTCAGCAATAGAGAGCATATCGGCAATTTCCGTATGGGTATACCCGTCTATCAAGTGCAGGTTGATAATGAGGCGGTACCCATCTGGGAGCTGGTTGATGATACCGAGCAGCGCATCGAAATGTATGTGATCGATGATGCGTTCGTATTCGTTACTTTCCAGCGAGTTATTCAGGTTGTCGAGCGGGGCGTTTTTCAGTTCCTGCCGGGTGGTGCGATGGTAGTAGTTAATGGCCGTGCGCACCACTACCGCTTTTACCCACCCATCTACCGATTCGGGGGATTTTACCTCCTCAATATTGGCAAATACCCTCAGCAGTGATTCCTGAAAAATATCTTCGGCTTCGGCCAGCGAGCGCGCGTACCGCAGGCATATCCCCATAAGGCGACCCTTGTACCGATCATACAGGAGCGTCTGCGCCCGGGGCTCCTGCCTTTGGCAGGCATGCACCAGTTCGGTCAGGGTTTTGTATTTTTTTTGCGGCCAAAGACTCATTTCATGGGTGTGTGGATCAAAAATACAGGTAGAAAAAATGCCTCCGCATAGTGGCAGAGTCGTCAAAGAACAGACTGTATACCATGCGGTCTTTTGAGATTCGGGGATTATACCCCATCCGGCCATTATCAGTGAACCTCAGGGCAAGAAACTTCGGGAATTTCCGGGCGAGAGGGTCGTTCTGAAGATAATCTGATAGTTTGGGGGGCAGTTGCTCCTGACGTGTCAGTACCGCGAAGGTGCTATCGTGCCCCTGGCTATAATCCCAAAACAACACCTGGTTTTCCTGGCCAATGTGCAATTCTGCAAGCGAAAGTTTGATTTCGTAAGACTTTTTTTGATCCTTATGAACATACACCCACGCTTGCGAAAATTCGACAGGGCGAGGGATGGTTCTGGGAGGAGTATTTTTGGAAAAAACTACTTTACTGTTGATGATTTCCTGGATAGTCTGGGGTAAATCGTCCATATCCCTGGTCAGGTACTTGGATACAACATCCGGATAAAAATTGGCCATGCCTGACAAGTGAATCAGGTTATTCCAGTCTACGTAATAGTTAGTACCATTCCAGACATACTGCGCCTTGAACATTTTCTGATAGAAGAGTTCCTGCGGTTCTACCCGAATCATGTAGTCCGAAAAAGCACCTTCCGCTAGTACCGAGGCATTGGTTTTCTTTACCAGTTCGGCGGGTACAGGAGTATCGATGGCTCTGAATATGGAAAGGATTTTTGACTGGCTTACAACCAGCTCGTAAAGGGGGTCGCCGGATGTGAGTGTTGCCTGCCATACTTTTTTTGCCTCCAGCGGTGTGACCTTCAATTGCTCATAGCGAGGAAAGCGGCTTTGCAGCACCTGCACCACCGGATCGGGCAGGACGGGTGCCGGATCATTTTTTTTGCATCCGACCAGTACCAACAGTAGCAAGCCGGCGACGGTTGTAAGGCAAAGGTGTCTTTGAAGTGTCCTTTTTTTCATGCTCGGTGATGGTTCAGTAAAACGTGTGTGCGAGCCCGAGCCGAAATTGCCAGTAGCTCACGAATACAGGAACTGTCCTTTCGGAAGCCAGGTCAGTCATGCACGATGCCGTTGTATACAGCCCATAGGAAATCTCCATTTTTATCCATATACAGCGTACGATTTTCCGTGTAGCCCTGCCTGGAGTCAGCCTGATGTATCCAGTATACTGCCGAACTACCTTCGGTATAGCGCTGGCCGCTGAAAACAGCATAGCGGCTTGTGTATCTGGCGGTAAGCGGGTCATTTTGCAGGTAGTCCAGGACAGGGCCGGGCAGTCCGTCCCGCTTGACGGGATCGTACAGGTTTACACTGAAGAAATACAGCACCCGGCCCGCTGGATTCATTTCGATGCGCTGGGAGGCCGTATGGACCTCATAGTGCCGGGCTGCATTGTTTTTCGTATACACCCAGGTGCGGAATCTTTCCTTGTTTAGGGAGGCATCCGGATCCAGCCCGTTGGCAATCAGTACCCTGTTTATGGACTTCTGTATGGTGTCGGGCAAGTCTTCTATGCGTCGGGTCATGTAAGCGGCGTCCACGTCGGGATATAAATAGATGTGATACTCGTCAGAAGTACCTACATCCCTCCACCGCATCAGGTAGTGCTTCCCATCCAAAAGGTATTGGGCCGCATAATCCCAGCTTCGGCTCGACGGATTGTATTCGGGTACAATCCTGAAGTCCGCTAGGGCCCCTCCCCCAAAATAAAAATTTTTAAGCAAACCCTCGTAACTAGCGGGCACAGCTTCTCTCCGGTTAGCCAGCCGGTACTCAGAAAGTATCTCCCAACGGTTCAGAATTATATCATAGCGGCTCGTATCAACCTTCATAAGTGCATTCCATACCCGGTCTTTTTCAAGGGCAATGACTTTTATTTCGTCATAGGCCGGAAATTTGGCTTTGAGTACCTGCACTACGGAGGAAGGCAGCTCACTGCCGGCGGGTTGCAAGTCATTGACCACCTGACAGCCAGCCAGCAGCAGGCTTAGAAAGAGCGTTATGCGTAGATATCCTGCGTACATGGATTCAGTAAAGGGCGTAATAGCCTACATGAAAGGAGCCTATGGTTTCGCTCACATAATGCCAAAGCTTTCTTACCGTGAAAAGATACTTGACTTTTCCAAGCTTGGGATCTTCTTCTTCTACGATCAGGGTCAGATTGGTAGGTTTACCAGCAGCTTTGGCGGCATTAAAGTTTTCGTACGTCACGAAAGATGATTTGTCCAGAATGGCCGTGCCCTGCTTGTGTGGTAGAACATAGTCTATTCTACCATTAAAAACAACCGTATTGAGAGCATCATCCCATTTGTAACTCACAGAAATAGGACTGTCTTGCATAATCCTTCGGGCTATCCAGTAGGAATCCGTTCCGGGGGGCAGTACATTGTGGTAATCGGGTCGGTGCTCCCACTTCACCGGACCGCCCGTCAGACTCAGCCGGTAATTTACTATGCAGCATCCACTAAAGAACAGGATCAGATCCTTGTTGTATTCCTCATAGCCCGGCAGGGTTACCTCCGTGGTATCCTGGCCCACCACCCGGCGAACCTGGGTAAGTTTGAATTCACCGTACAGGGCTTTCATGACTTTCTCCTTGGTCCAGTTGTCGGTTTGGGCAGCCGGGGGAGGGTCGGTTTTCGTACAGGCGGTCACTAGTAATCCCGCTAGCAGGATAGCGGCGGTGGAATAAAAGCGTCGTATTTTCATGGATCTGGCAGGTTTGGAATAGGTGGAGTTAGGAGTTGTTTGGTAACTCCTA
>CATMVR010000572.1 GCA_950075905.1 uncultured Persicitalea sp.
GGCTCCTGATGGGAGAGCGTATCCCGCCAGTGCGCCGAATCGACGACACCGGGAATCTCGATGCCCACGGCCTTCTTTGCAGCAAGGACCTCATCAAGGTCAAAGTCATTGGGGCTGTCGAGTTCGACGCCATCAAATCCCGCATCGCGGGCGGTCTGGAACTTCTCCTGCACGGCCGAGCCATCGCCGATCATGCCGTACTTCACGCTCTCGCTGTACGTGCCGTCCTCTTCGGGCCGACCGCCGTTGAACGAAATCATGGGGTACTCCATGCCGCCGCCGGAGGTAGCATGGCAGGAGATCGCCACCGGATAGGGGTACTCAAAGGTACGCTTGCCGTATGAGCGCAGGGTATGCTCCACGGCGCGGGTCGAGTACTGCTCCCACAGGGGGTTGCCTTCTTTGGGATAAAACGACATGGACCAGATCTTGCGGCCGTTGCCGTACACGTCGGTCTTCATGGCATCCCAGATAAACTTCCGGCTGCTGGCGAAGGCAAAGTCGCGTACGTTGTCGGCCTTGTACACCCAGGTTTTCTTGCCGGTAGGTTTGGTCTTTTCGTTGGCAATGGCCTCGTCCTGCGTCACGATGATCACCGGCGTCGTGGCAGTTTCGGCGTCTTTCATGCGCTTCTTTTGATCGTTGGTCAGTACCTGCGCGTAGTTCTGGCATTCGCCCGAAGCGGCCACTACGTGGTCGTCGGGTACGGTAATGGCTACTTTGTAGTTGCCAAAAATCAGCGCAAACTCACCCTGTCCCAAAAACTGCTTATGCTGCCAGCCGTTGACGTCGTCGTAGGGAGCTAAGCGCGGAAACCAGTGGGCGATGAAGTAGTTGTAGTTGCCATCTTTCTCGTAAAACTCGTAGCCGCTGCGGCCGTAGTACTCAGTGATGTTGTAGTTCCAGTCTACACCAAATACAAAGTTACCGCCCGGCTTCAGTACCGCGGGCAGGTCGATGCGCATCATGGTGCCGTTGATAGTATAGGGCAGCGTCTTGCCGGCCTTATCCTTCACGGCCGTGATGTTGTAGCCGTACTCTTTTTCGGGAGTCAGGCTAGATCCCCGGCCTGTGTTCATCGATTCGAGCTGACGGGTGCTCATACCCCGCTCGTTGATGGTGCCCGTACGGGTAAGTCCACCCACGGCGTCTTTTTCAAAAAGATTTTGATCCAGCGGCAGCCAGATGTATTTCAGCTCGTCGGGCGAGTTGTTGAAGAAGGTCACCATTTCCGAGCCGATGATGCGCTGCTTCTCGTCGTCGAGCTCTACCTTGATATCGTAGTCGGCGCGTTGCTGCCAGTAGTCCTTACCGGGTGCGCCCGAGGCGGTGCGGTAGGTGTTGGGCGTAGGGAGGGCGGTGCCCAGCTGCTCAAAGGTGGTGTTGGCATTGTAGTTGGAGGGGTTCGAAGACCGCTGGGCCTGCGCACTCCATGCCATCAGGCATACCACCACCAGGAGGAGTATTTTTTTCATGAATGTTGATTGGGTTAGATGTATAAAAAGCGATTGGGGTATAAACAGCCCCGAAAGTACTATTTTTTATCGTTGAAAAAGCGTTGAAACAGTCTGTTGGAAAAGTTCATTATTAATAATGAGCGACAGGGCCATGCCCGCGACAATACCCGATACGATGAAATTCCAGGATCTTTTGGGAATACGTCCCAGATCAATCAGAAAGAAGGCAAGTATCAGTACTACCAGCACAATCAGGAGCTGACCCAGTTCCAAACCTACGTTAAACGCCAGCAGGGGCTGAAAAATTGTGGATTCGTCGCCCAGCAGACTGCGCAGGTAGTTCGAGAATCCCAGCCCGTGAATGAGCCCGAAGCCCAGCGCCAACGCATAGCGCAGGGGCGAACTTTTCGTTTCGGTCACCAGGGTAGTCTTCGGAATCCGGTACGTCATATTTATCAGCGCTGTGACCAAAATAGTGAACGGTATAAGCAGCTCGATCACGTCCGGGCGGAACGAAACCATATTCAGCGTAGCCATTGCCAGCGTGACCGTATGCCCCACCGTGAAGGCCGTCACCAGAATCAGTACTTTCTTCCAGTCCCGCAGGGTGTAGATGGTACACAGAGCAATCACAAAGAGTATATGGTCGTACCCTTGCGGGTCGGTAATATGTTCAAAACCTAGTTGGAGGTATGCTTCAAATTCGGACATGCGGCAATGATATGTTAAAACAATAAAGTTAGAAAAGACTTTTTAAAGTGCCTAACTACCTTGTGTCTGGCGGGTAATTGCAAAGGAGGGTTTAATTTTTTCCGGAAAAAGTTAAATTTGTAATCTTTCACTAATCAACCATCCATGAAAACCATTCTTTTTGAACAGCCGGGGAATCCTCGGGAGGTACTTCACACCGCCGAAAAACCGACTCCCCAGCCCGCCGCGGGCGAAGTACTCATCAAAGTACTGGCCAGCCCGGTCAATCCCTCCGATATATCGTTCGTCAAAGGCCAATATGGTCTGCGCCCCCACCTACCCTCCGGCGCTGGCTTTGAGGGCGTGGGCGTGGTAGAATCCGTGGGTGAAGGCGTGCGCCTGTCCGTCGGCAGCCGCGTGAGTTTCAACACCGTCGGCGCGTGGAGCGAGTATGCTATTGTACATCAGCACAGCGCTATGATGGTGCCCGACGCCATCCCCGACGACATGGCGGCCCAGCTCTTCGTCAATCCGTTTACGGCCTGGGCAATGGTAGAGGAGTCGGGCGCGGCGGCCGGCGAGTGGTTGCTGATTACGGCCTGCGGCTCGGCCTACGGCAAGCTGGTGATTCAGCTCTGCAAGAAAAAGGGCATCAAGACCATCGGCACCGTGCGGCGCGACGACCTGAACGAAGTATTGAAACAGCTCGGACTGGACGAGGTGATCGACACCGAAACCGAAAAGCTCCCCAAGCGGGTACACGAGATTACCGGCGGCACCGGCGTGAAGTGCGTGCTGGATTCGGTGGGTGGACATATTACCGAAGAAGCCATGAAGTGCGTGGCCCAGGGCGGCAAAATGCTGGTATTTGGACTACTGAGCCAGCAACTACCCAAAATGGACATTGGCCTGATGATTTTCAAAGGCATCACCATCAAAGGTTTCTGGCTCAGCGAGCTCATGCGCACCGCCTCGCCCCAAACCCGCACCGAACTGGCCCAACACGTCATTGGCTGGCTGGCGAGCGGCGAGGTAGAGCTACCCGTAGAAGCTACCTACGGCCTGGACGACATCGCCAAAGCCATAGCGCACGCCGAAGGGCACGGGCGCTGGGGCAAGGTACTGCTGAAGCCGTAGAAGCAGGGCAGATGAGCTACCTGACAGGTTTCAAAAACCTGTCAGGTAGTTGGCTAATCTTGTATTTTTTCTTCCCTCGGCCAGCTGCTGATAAATAATCTACACCTCCAGCAGTAAGCTTCCCACATTGATACCAGGAAAGCCGCCCATCCGACAGGCTGCGGTAAATAGGTGGGTCTATTCGCCGCAACGAACGGGACAAACCTTGGCAAAATACATCTATCAAAACAAAGACTGGACAAACTTTACCTGGGATGACACCGCCCTCAACGCTACTTTTGGGGAGGTCCGACACCTGCAAGGGAGAATTTCGGGGCAGATAGAGGCGCTCGGCTTTGCGTCCAGAGATGAACTCATCCTGCGTACGCTCACCCTCGACGTAGTAAAATCATCAGAAATAGAAAGCGAACACCTTGACTACGAACAGGTTCGGTCGTCCATTGCCAAACGGTTGGGGATAGAAGTAGCGGCATTGACTCCCTCGGACCAAAAGGTAGATGGCGTGGTGGACATGCTACTCGACGCCACCCGGAATTATGATAAGCCCCTGACCGAAGAACGCCTGTTGGGCTGGCACGCCGCGCTGTTTACAACGGGGTACAGCGGTCTGTACAGGATCGAAGTGGGGCGGTATCGTAGCGGGGAGATGCAGATTGTTTCGAGGGCTATGGGGAAAGAAAAAA
>CATMVR010000573.1 GCA_950075905.1 uncultured Persicitalea sp.
ATCCGGCGTTCGAGCAGTGGATCGTAGCCCTGGGTGGTATCCTGCATTTTTCGTTTCTGCGCCAGGGCAATGGTGCGCTCCGCCAGGCATTCGAGTACCAGGTAGTCCAACTCGCCCCGTTCGGCCAGGATCACGGCCGGTTCGAGGCGGTCGCCCGAGAATCCGGCTCCGCAGCCAATTCTAATTTTTTGTTTCATATATTTTTACAAACTGATTGTCCCGATCAGAACCGCCACCGTCAGCATCACCAGCGTAACCAGAAAAGCCAGCGGGATAGTCCGACGCTGGTGCTCACCCAGTTCCACGCCTGTCAGCCCGATGAGTAAAAAAGTAGCCCCCGTCAGCGGACTGACTGGAAAGCCGGTAGTCATCTGGCCCAGGATGGCCGCCCGGCCTACTTCCAGCGCATCGCCCTGAAAATGCGTGGCCGTGGTACCCAGTAGGGGCAGTATGCCAAAGTAAAACGAATCCGGGTCAAACAGCAGGCTGGCGGGCATGGCTGCCAGTCCGGTGATCAGGGCCAGATGGTTGCCAACCTGCGGCGGAATGTAGGCCACGGATGCTTCGGCCATGGCGGTGATCATGCCCGAACCTTTGAGAATACCCGTGAAGCAGCCCGCTGCAAAAAGGATACTCGCCATCAGTAAGGCAGCTTTGGCATGGGCATCAATGCGCTCTCTCTGTACTTTTAGATTGGGGTAATTGAGGGTAATGGCTACAATAAATGCTACCATAAAAATAAGGTGGGGCGGTGCCAGTCCGGCTATAAGAAAAGCCACGGAGGCGACAATCAGGAGCAGGTTTACCCACAGCAGGCGGGGTCGTTCAAGGACGTGAGCAGGCTGCTCTGCGTATGCATCGGTTTCCATCGTTACCTGTTCAGATGCCTTTACCCGGGCTCTTTCTTTCACTCCCAGCACATAGGCAATAACGAGCACGGTCAGTAAGCCCACGGCTACCGGAATCAGCAGGGGATTGAAGAGCTGCGTAACGGGTACTTCCAGGGCCGTAGCTGCCCGGATGGTGGGCCCGCCCCAGGGCAGGATGTTCATGGTACCGGCAGCCAGGGCTACGGTGGTAGCCAGGGTAGTCCGGCGCATGCCCAGCGTATCATATAGGGGGAGCAAGGCGGGTATAGTGACCAGGAACGTGACGGCTCCCGAGCCATCAAGGTGCACCAGCATAGCCAGCAGGGCCGTTACGACGGTGATACGGGTAGGATCATGGCCGGCTATTTTCAATAGTCGAGAAATGATAGGCCGGAAGGTACCGGCGTCCATGAGCGTACCAAAAAAAAGGATCGCAAAAATGAACATGACTGCCGTAGTGGCAATGGACTGGATACCCTCCGTCATAAACGTCAGCAACTCAGAGGTAAAGCCAGCCAATAACCCTGTACCCACCGGTACCGCAATCAGCGCTACAATGGGCGATACCAGCCGGGCCATGACCAGTACTAATAGCAAAAGGATGGTCAGCAGACCGAGGAGTGCGAGCATGGATCAGTTCGCGGCTAATTTTGACAAAAGAAAGTCAAGCGCCTCGCGGTCGGGTATAGGCCTGGATTCCTGCTCTTTTCCCAGGAGCAGAATCTGCTGGCGCCAGGCTCGCGTCACTCTGGGCGATATACGAACGATCGTGGTTAGGAAACTCATGAGGAATGGGAGAAATTTTAGTATGAAAGGCTTATTCTTCAAGATTCTATCGGGATGGATTCTAATTATAGGGCCGTTGCCGTCTATTGAAAAAAAGCGGACGCAGGTACACCCCACGTCCGCTTCGACTCATCTTTCTGCTTTCACCTACATCGTACCATTGATAAATTCCAGCGTACTGATGGAATATAAGGGCTTGTTATTGGCATTGGCATTCTTGAATACCAGGTACAAATTGCGCTGCCGGCGATCGGCAGGTATTTGCAAGGGTATCTCTACTTCGCCACTGCTACCTTCGCTGATTTCCGCCGAACCCAGTTTTGGGCCGGTTGGGGAGTCTGCCCGTACTTCCAGCGTACCGCCTACGGTCATGCCTTTCCTTGATGCGGCGCCTACTTTCAGCTTTGTGATGCCGGTCAGGTCCAGATTTTCGTACATCACGTAGCCACCGTCAGCGGTTGCTACTACGATTTCATTGCCGGCGGGAAGTTTAAATTTGCTAAAACCCTTTCCTGATTCAAAAGTAGTGGCGCTCATTTTGGCCGGACGCAGCGCTACGGAACTCATGCCCGTCATGGGGCCAATGGGTCCGTTGCCTTTGTCGGTATAGGCCGCCGTGAAGATGTAGGTACCTTCCTTGGCCTTGGCTTCGGGTACGTAGGTGCCTTTCAGCGCCATCTGGTTTTCGGGCTTCTTATTGGCCAGCGACAGGATGTACTTCACCATTTCTTCGGCTTCTTCCTGCTTCAGCTGCGGGTGTGCGCTCATGGCCTGCTCGCCCCATACACCGCCACCGCCTTTGATCACTTTCTCCGAAAGCTTCTTCACGGCGCTACGGTCGCGTTGGTACTTCTTGGCTACTTCGATGTAAGCCGGGCCAATGGATTTTTTATCCAGCGAGTGGCAGGCCTTGCAATCGCTGAGCTCAATCAGGCGACGGCCGGTGGAGAATCCCGTACCGGTCTGATGGCCCAGGGCAGCTTTGTCAAAACCTTCCATATAGTTGACATTCATCAGTACCTCATCGGCTGGTATTGTACCCTTAGCAAGGCTACCATCTTCTTTGTCAGCTACTTTTACCTCGTATTCAACAGGTTTTTTATCCCAGTAGAACGACTGGTTGCCCTTGATGGCAATGTCCACTTTGGGTACGTCATTCCCTACTTTAATGATTATATCGGAGGTGCCCGTATTACCGGCGGCATCCGTCACTTTGAGCGTAGCGGTATACTCGCCCGGCTTCGTGTAGGTATACTTCGGGTTGGGCTGCGTACTCTTGGGAAGTCCCTTTCCAAAGGTCCACTCGTACTTGATGGCGTCCTTGTCGTAATCCATCGAGCCCTTTGAGGAGAAATCGACGGTCAGCGGAGCCGCCCCTACGGGCTTATCGACTTTAACGAAAGCTACCGGTGGCCGGTTACCCGCATTGTAGGTAATGCGCGACAAACGGGCGTCTTCGTTCTGAGCAAACCAGTTGCTGCCGTATTCGAGCATATACAGAGAGCCATCCTTCGCAAACTGCATGTCCATAGGATGGTTGAACGTAGTGGAAGGCATGAATTTCTCCATCTTCACAAAGTCACCCTCAGGCGTCATCGTTACGGGATTGATCCAGCCGCGCATCCACTCGTAGGCAAAAAGTTTTCCGTCGTAGTAGCGGGGGAATTTCACCTTGCTATCGGCATAGTCTTCGTAGTAGTACACCGGACCGGCCATAGCGTTACGGCCGCCTTTGCCCACGATGTCCCCAAATTCAGGCGATTCAGCGTAGGGGTAGTAGATGAACGCTTTCTGAGCGGGTGGCAACTCTTTCAATCCGCTGATGCGGGTAGAAGGGTTGATGGGCTTGGCCGGATCAAAATAGGCACCGGAGGTGCTATCGGCAAAGTCGAAGTTACGGTAGGGCTTGTTGTCGGCCACGAAGAGCGGCCAGCCAAAGTACCCGGCCTTGCGGGCCTGGTTGATCTCGTCGTGTCCGCGGGGACCACGCTTGGGGTTGTCTTCGCCGGCATCGGGGCCTACTTCACCCCAGTACAGGAAGCCGGTACGCTGGTCAACGGCAATCCGATAGGGGTTGCGGTTACCCATTACATAGATTTCAGGGCGCGCGCCGGGAGTACCTTTGGGAAACAGGTTGCCTTCGGGGATCGTGTACGAGCCATCGGGCTGGGGCTTGATCCGCAGGATTTTTCCGCGCAGGTCGTTGGTGTTGCTCGAAGACGTAAGCGCGCTGTATTTTTCGCGGCCGGGGCGCTGATCAATGGGGGCGAAACCGTTCGAGAAGAAAGGGTTGGTATTATCGCCCGTCGAC
>CATMVR010000574.1 GCA_950075905.1 uncultured Persicitalea sp.
GATGATATTCTCGAAGTATGTGCTGGCCTATCAAATTTTTACATAAGCAACTGATTTATAGCTATGCAACAAGTCTAATATAGAAACTATCCAGTAGTTGATAAGATTTATAAAAGATTTCCCGGTCGTAATATTCAAAGAGCCGGGGTTATTCATCTTTTTGAGGAAGATTTGTATTTGGGGTTCATTGCAGCAATGATGTGGGGGGGGATGAATGCATCACGACCATCTAAAGATGGTGGAGTACCTTACTTCGAAAGGTTACTAAACCACCCTGAAGAAAAAGTAAGGGTTGCTATCCAATATGCAGAAAGCCAAATTGAGATTGGCAACTTTCATGAATTGTACAGGTCATTTGAAGGGGGGGACCATAAACTTCCAGGAGTAGGATTGTCTTATTATACTAAACTCTTTTCCTTCTTAGGCGAGACATTGGAAAAGGTAGAATTGAAGCCTCTTATTTTTGATAAATGGCTTGCAAATGCTCATTGTGCACTGCTGATTCAATTGAAACAACAAAAGGAATTCGATAAACTTCCTTATTATCAAAGTATTAGCTTGCAAAATAAATTCACTGTAAATATTCCAAATGGAAAAGAAAAAGAGGCACTCTATGAAAAATATTTATCAGATATGAATTTTTGGGCAAAGGCTTTGAATGTAAAGCCAACTAAGTTAGAAGAGTTTCTATTTGGAGAAGCCCTTGATACAAATAAAAGGTCAGACAATCCTCGCATTGAACTATGGAAAATTATAATAGACCATTGTGGCAATGTCAAGCGTGATGATGAAGCGGATGATGAGAGTGATGTCGATAATCCACTTCCAGATTCACCTCCCCCTTCATATAAAAAGACTAAAATGCCTAAGAAAGGCGATAGAAGAATTGAAGATTTGAACTTTGGCACAACGTATTATCCTCTTCAAGAATATTTTAGAAAATGTAATATAGATGAGGTAACTCTAACCATCACAGAAATTCAATCAATACTGGGTACTACCCTCCCAAATTGGGCATTTACCCGTTCCCGTGGATATTGGGGAAACAGTGGAGAAGATATTCATGTGCAGAAGAGGGCTTGGCTCAACATGGGTTATGTTGTTTCGAGATTTTCAATATCAGAAAAAGAAAGAAGCGGTTCTGTGACTTTTAGAATAAGGTAAAGTGCCATACCTTTCTAAACCTCCCGAAAGACGAGCCGTCTGGCGTTTCAAAACTTTCGGGAGGTTATGGATTTACAACCCCAGCACCGCCATAGCCGCGTTCCGGCCCGGAATGCCGCTGACGGCGCCGCCGCGCCGGGCCGAGGAGCCGCACACAAATACCCGCTCCCACGGCGTTTCGACGCCCCAGGTGCCGATTTCGGCCTTCTGCTCCGCAAAAAACCAGGAGAGAGGCTTATGAAAAATATTGCCGGCGGGCAGGCTCAGTTCGTTTTCCAGATCCAGGGCGCTTTTGGCTTCCAGGCATAGGTTTCCCTGGGCATCGTGCGCAAGGCATTCTTCGAGTGGTTCGGCCAGGTAGGCGTTGATGCCGGCCAGGAAACGGCGCACTACCTCCTGCTTTGCTTTTTCGTTGTCTTTTACAAACAGCCCGTAGGGCAGGTCGAGGCCAAAATACGTAAGGGTATGGTAGCCCATCTCCTGCAAGTTTTTGGAAAGAATGGTTGGGTCGGTGAGAGTATGGCAGTAAATCTCACCCGCCAGGGTAGTGGGAATCTGCCCGGCGGCGGCCTCCGCAAACGTTTTTTCCAGCTGGGTGTAAGATTGGTTGATGTGAAACGTACCCGCAAAGGCTTCGCCGGGGTGCACATCAGGATCTTTCAGTACGGGCAGCTTTCTCAATAGCATGTTTATCTTGAAAGCCGTACCCTCGTCCTGGGTAGTGAGAGCGGCGGGTGTTTGCCCCAGCAGGGTATGCAGCACCCGCTCGCTGGCGTTCGAAAGCAGGTACTGCGTCTGTACTTCGTAGGCCTTCCCGTCCAGCTCAAAATGAACCGTATGGTGCGGGTACCCTACCTGAACATCCCGCAGTATCGCATCGCCGAACAGCTTAGTACCTGCCCGCGCGGCTTTGCGGGCCAGCTGCTGCGTTAGCTCCCCCATACCCCCCTGGGGCACGCGCCATTCGCCCGTCTTATTACCAATAATGTGGTACAGAAACGTCCGGTTTTGCAGCAAGCTCTCGTCGTGGGCGTACGTAAAAGCGCCGATTTTAGCATCAGTGAGCAGCACTCCGCGCAGGGTGTCAGACTGGGCGTTTTTTTCGATAAAGCGGCCGAGCGGCTCTTCTACCAGGTCCCGCCACAATCCGGCCTGTCCGACTAGCTGAAAGCGTTTTTCAAACTCGCGCCTGTCGTGGAGCGGCGTCAGGAAAGAATCCCAGACCAGCTCAGCAAACAGATTCTGCTGCCGGAGCAGGTGCTGGTACCCTTGCCATTCTGATTCTTCGTTGCCAAGGTCCAGTACCGATCGCCGGGAAATCCGCTCATCGGAGTGGCTGAGCAGTAGCCCTTTGGGCGTTTTGTTCTGCCAGTAGGGAGTATAGGAAGCAATGCGCCGACGGAGCAGGTGTATGTTCAGTCCCAGCTCCTGCATGATCTGCCGGGGAAAAAGACTTACCAGATAGGAGTAGCTCGAAAGCCAGGCTTCGTAATCGGGAAAAGTCTGCCGGGAAACGGTGGCTCCGCCCAGGTCGTGGTTTTTTTCAAGGAGTAACACTTTTTTGCCGGCTTTGGCCAGATAGGTAGCTGCTACGAGGCCATTGTGGCCACCGCCAATGATGACGGTATGGTACTTGGTAGAAATTTTACTCATGCTAGGATCACGGCAGAGGTAGTGCTCCGGAATAATATGGTTAATGAACAAAAAATTGCGTTATATTTAAGAAACCGTATTGAAGGGAAAATATACGGATACCAACCGGATAAATGTATGAAGTGGTCCTTTGTAATTCAACAAAAAATAAAAGCTGCCCTGCTTTTGGGCGGAATCATGGCGCTGGTACTAGTCAGTGCGCTGCTTTCAAGAAGCAATATGGCAGGAATTGACCGATCCTTTTCCTCCTTGTACGAGGATCGGCTGGTGCCAGCCGTGGACATGGTGTATCTGACCGAGCACCTCTACCGGAAGCGGCTGCTGATGGAGAAGTATGTCCTGTCCGGGCCGGAGTCTTCTCCGGGGAAAGTGGCCCGTCAGCTGGATATGCACAATGCCGATATTGACTCTCTGATCAGGGAGTTTGAAAAAACCTACCTGGTAGCCGAGGAGTCTGAAAGCCTGCGGGCTTTTGAGCACAGGCTTGGCGAGTACGCGGCCATGGAAAAGGCGATTCTCCGGCTGTGCGAAGTGGGCAACCAGCAGGCCGGCCAGGAGCTTTTTGAAGGCAAGAGCAGCAGCCTGTTTCAGCATACCGTTGTGCGCCTCAACGAACTCACCCAGATTCAGTCGTCGGTAGGAAAAGAGCTATTGAAAAAATCCCACAGCCATGTTATCCAGTCTGAATTTTTGTCCACGATTCAGATTTGTATGGTTATTCTCATTGGCTTGATGGTGATGGTTTTGATCAGAGGGTCACAAATTATCAAACAGGATACCAAACCATTTCATCTGAACTGAAAATAAATCCATCAGGGTACGTGCACAAAAATCCCCGGCCATTTTTTATTTGGCCGGGGATTTTCATTACTGGTAATTCGATTCATTTAGGTGGGTTATTTCACGAGGAGAGTCACAACGTTTAGTCTGTTGTGGGTTTTATCGCGGTCCCCGGCTTCGGTTAGAGGCAGGGGCTTCTGATGAACTGCTGCTGCCTGACGACCGGGGCGCTGCCGTTGAGCGCTCCGCTCCGCGGCTACTGCGGGCAGCGGGTGCTTCGGTGCGCATCCGGGGCGCGGCCGGGCTGCTGCTGCGCGTCTCTACCGATGAGCGCGAGCGGCTGCCACTGGAATTGTACTCACT
>CATMVR010000575.1 GCA_950075905.1 uncultured Persicitalea sp.
GGTTTGCCAGTTCATCCAGCAAAGTTCTCCCTTATCATTTGTTTTTCCCTATTTTAAATGCGTTTAACCTGTTTTTTGTATTTATTTTTGGACTGTATTTGCAAAAAAACTACCTTTATTCCTGCCCCCGACTGTAACAGTTGGTTCCACCCCTCCTCCTTGTAGCTTGATGTTTCATTAAGTAGATAGGAAGATCGTAGAAAGAACTCAACTGGTTATGAAAAAAGTATTGATCGGCCTGACCGCCCTGAGCATTCATTTTTTGGTGCTCGAAATAGCCCTGCGCCTGGTGCTTTTAGGGTTTGCCCAAGGCTTTTTTTCGCCCTATGCGGGCCTCCTCACAAAGCGCTACCCGGAACTTATCCCTATTTTTTCGCAAAATCCGGACCGGGAAAACAATGTAAAAAAAATCCTTATTCTGGGTGGCTCCGTGGTAAGTACCAACTGGTCTCAGTTGGAACAACGACTTGACACCATGCTATTGCCGCATTTCCCCCCGGGCACCAGGATAAGGGTAATGAACGCCGCCGCACCGGCCAACACCTCTCTCGACAATCTCATCAAGTACAAAGCCCTGCAGGGCTACCATTTCGATCTGGTGATTTTTTATGAAGCGATCAATGAAACCCGGTTCAACAACATTCCCCACAATTTATTCAAAAACGATTACACCCATGTCAGATGGTACCAGGGCCTCAGTCTGATTTTAGCACACCCTGAGCTCAAATACACGGTATTGCCCTATACCTTACATTTTATCTATAATAAGCTGAAGGATTATTATATCAAGCCTCCCCAACTGAGCCTGGAAGGAGTACCCCCTGACTATCTTATCTATGGCAGTCTCATCAAGACGGCCATTCCCTACCGGAATAATGTCAATGAGCTTATTCGTACCGTAAAAGACCGGAAACAGCAGATCCTGCTTATGTCCTATGCCTCCTTTTTTCCGAAGGGTGTGGAGCTGCAGGGAAAAAATGTCGATTCCACTTATTTTGGAGATTGCACCTATCATTCCAGCATCTCGCTCTGGGGTGCCCCCGACAACGTCGAGAAGGGGATTCGGGTGCATAACAAACAGCTAATGGACCTGGTGGCGCAAAACAAAGTGGAGTTTTTGGACATGGCCACGCTGATGCCCAAGCGCAAGCAGTACTTTTGTGATGTCTGCCATCTGAGTCCGGGCCGGGGAGAAGGCGCGCAGTACTTCGCTACGCTTATCAAAGATCATATTCTCTCGCACAGGCTACTGGTTCGTTAGTTGCTACTACCAGCCACGAGTAAACTGATTCTCCCAACCAGGCGACAATCGGGATTGCTCTGAAAAATTTATATACCTAAGAATTGGAGGTATTCTCGGATTTCCTATATTTAGGTCCATGAACGACCTACCCCAGCAGATTTTGAAAGGAAGCCTCAGTGCCATCATTCTGAAATTACTTTCGGAAAACGAGGCTATGTATGGCTATGAGATTTGTCAGCGGGTAAAGGAGATCACCGCCGGACAAATGCGGGTAACCGAAGGTGCCCTGTACCCTGCTCTCCACAAGCTGGAAGGCGAGGGCATTTTGCGTACCCATACCCAACAAGTGGAAGGCCGAACCCGCAAGTACTACCCCATCGTGCCCGATCAGCACGGGCAGGCCGTCAGCCGTCTGGCCCAGATGCATGCTTTTCTTGACCAACTGCAACAGGTACTCAATCCCCAACCCAACGTACGTCTTACCTAAAATCGATCCTGCTACCCATGATTACCCAGTCACAATATTTCGACATCGAAGAGTACCTCGAAAAAGAGGTGCGGCTTATTGAATCAGAGCTGATCACTTTTGGGCTGGCATGATCGACGGAATGCTTCTGTCGGGTGTACTTATCCTTTTAATGTTTGCTTTGTCAAACAAAATAGAGCGGGGCGTTTTTCGCCCTCAGGCCCGTCATTGGTTCTCGGCCCTGTGCAGCCTTTCATTGGTCGTTTTTATGGTAGTTGCCGCGGCACTGCTCGACGTTTTCCCTTCCCTGCTATTTTCCCAGCTGATGACGTTAATGCTGATAGTGGCCGGAAGCCTGGCTTATCTGGCTATTTTCCGGTTTTCCCACCGTACTCTTTATGCTGATTACTATTGACTAAGGCCTTACCTACTAAGTACTTGTGCAGAATTAGTTTATATTTTAACCGCAAAGACACAAGGGCGCAAAGATTTGATAATTAGAAACTTACATCTTTGCGTCTATCGCGTCTTTGCGGTAATTATTTTTGCATGACTACTTATGTCGTGGCCGATTTCTCCCTGGCTTTTCGAAATCACGCAGCGCGACGTTGGCTAACCGCCTGTTAATAACTCAACCAAGTAAAAGTAAAACGCCCCTCCCGGAGAAATCCAGAAGGGGCGTTTTAATATAAAAGCTAATAAACTAATCGCTAATTCCTCTATTCCTCTAAAACCTACAAATCAATCGCTTCGCCGTAGGCCGCTTCGGTAGCGCCTTTCACCGCCTCCGACATGGTGGGGTGGGGGTGTACCGAGCGCAGGATTTCGTGCGACGTTGTTTCGAGCTTACGCGCTACTACTACTTCCGCAATCATCTCAGTTACGTTGTAGCCAATCATGTGCGCACCCAAAAACTCACCGTACTTAGCGTCAAAGATTACCTTCACAAAGCCATCCTTTGCTCCGGCCGCGGAGGCCTTACCTGACGCCATGAAGGGGAATTTACCCACCTTGATGTCGTAACCGGCTTCACGGGCTTTCTTTTCGGTCATACCCACCGAGGCAATCTCAGGCTGGCAGTACGTACAGCCCGGAATATTGTTATAGTCGAGGGCTTCGGTCTTGTGTCCGGCAATTTTCTCCGCGCAGATGATCCCCTCAGCCGTAGCCACGTGGGCCAACGCTGGGCCAGGGGTACAGTCGCCGATGGCGTAGTAGCCGGGCACGTTGGTTTCGTACCACTCGTTTACCACAATTTTACCACGCTCGGTGTTGATCTTCATTTCTTCCAGACCGATGTTTTCGAGGTTGGCCACTACGCCCGCCGCCGAAAGCACCACGTCTACCTCAAACGTCTTCTCGCCATTCGGAGTCTTCACAGACACCTTGCAGCCTTTACCGCTGGTATCTACTTTCTCTACCGACGAGTTGACGTATACATCTACGCCCAGCTTCTTGTACTGCTTAGCCAGCTCCTTGGAAACGTCTTCGTCTTCAACGGGTACCATCGTGGGCAAAAACTCCACGATCGTTACTTTGGTACCCATGGCGGCGTACACATAGGCAAATTCCACGCCGATCGCTCCCGAGCCAATTACCAGCAGAGATTCGGGCTGTTTTTCAAGGCTCATAGCCTTGCGGTATTCAATTACTTTCGTACCATCTATCTTCACATTGGGCAACTCGCGGGCACGGCCTCCGGTGGCGATGATCACCCCTTTGTTGGCGGCGTACTCGCTTTTCTTGCCATCCTTATCGGTCACTTCCACTTTTTTACCAGCAATGACTTTGCCGTAGCCCATAATGACGTCAATCTTATTTTTCTTCATCAAGAAATCTATTCCACCAGTAGTTTGGTCAACAACAGACTGCTTGCGAGCTATCATTTGTTTTAAATTCACCTTAATATCTCCAGGAATATCAATTCCATGTTCTTCAAAATGCTTAACTGCATCTTCATAGTGATGAGAAGAATCTAAAAGTGCTTTACTTGGAATGCATCCTACATTTAAACATGTTCCACCAAGCGTAGAATATTTTTCTATAATTGCAGTTTTCATGCCTAATTGCGCGCAACGAATTGCTGCTACATATCCTCCAGGACCAGAACCAATAATGGCTACATCGTATGAATTCATAAGTGTTTTTTTGATGTTAATTTTGTCTTAGACAAAAATACAATTTTGATTAATGATTACCGAAAGACTTTTACTAAATTTAGGAAGTTTCTGTAAAAAA
>CATMVR010000576.1 GCA_950075905.1 uncultured Persicitalea sp.
GCGCCCCATTCGAGCGCCCATTTCAGAATTCCATCAATACCCATGGTTTCGCGGTGAAACAGCGGCATACGGCAGAATATCCACGGCCCGTGGTCCTGGGAGTACTTGGCGATGCCTTTCAGGAGGCTTTTGCTGTATTCTTCGGCAAAGTCAATCAGCAGGATTATTTTGTACATCGGCGGGAGTTCGGTTGGGGGGAAACAGCTCCTTGAAGCTGATGGTGGCATTAGTCACGAGCGGGCGCGCCCATATGCCGATACTGAAAATATACCCCAGGGTAACAAACAAAAACAGCATGGCCAGCCGCAGCCCCACCCACTCGGCCAGGCCACCCACCAGCAGGGGGACCACCGCGCCACCCGCAATGCCGCTGCACAAAATACCGGAAAAAGTACCATGGTGGTGAGGCACCGAGTTGAGCGCTAACGATACAATGATGGACCACATGACCGAAGCAAAGAAACCCGTGAGCGGAAAAGCGATCAGGGCTACCGAAAGGCTTCCAAACAAAGCCGTCAACAACGACAGTATGGCCCCGGCTGTGAACAGCAGCAGTACCCGGCGGCTATCGAAAAATTTGAGCAGGGCCAGGCCAAGCAAACAGCCGATGGTGAGCAGCCCCCAGAAGTTGGAGATGACCGAAGCTCCTGTCGTAGCCGGATCGGCGCCGTGGTAGGTTTGCAGAAATTTGGAGGTCCAGTTGGCAATGCCCTGCTCGGTACCTACGTAGGCAAATATGCCCAGAAAAAACAGCAGCACCGTGCGGTTGCCGAGCAGCTCGCGGAGCACGCTGCCTGCTTCTATTTTTTCGTCCTCTTTCAGCTCTACTTTCGGAAAACGAACGGTACGGATCACGACCACCATCAGCAATGCAATAACCGCAAATACCCAGTAAAGCGACACCCATTTGAGATCCTGAGGTACCAGGCTGTTCAGTAGCTGAATGTGCGCGGCGTCGTTGCCGGTATGTACATTCAGCACCAGGTAGCTGTACAGCAGGGGGCTCAGGAAAGAAGCCGCCCCGAAAAACAGCTGCGCCAGCACAGAGTTGAACGCAAAGTGCGACTCGCCACCCGCCACCCGCAGCAGCGGATTGATGACTACCTGCAACATGGCCATGCCGATGCCAATCAGAAACAGCGACAGCAGTGCCACCCAGAAACCGGGCAGCAGGGCAAACAGCAACGCCCCCCCGAAGGCCAGCAAAAAGGCCCAGAGCAGTACTTTTTTCTCCCGGTATTTTTCCACCAGCAGTCCCGACGGAATGGACATCCCCCCGTAAGCCACAAAAAAAGCAAAGGGCATGAAGCCCGCCAGCCCCAGACTCAGGTCGAAACTATCCACAATATCCGGGATAATGGGCCCCAGAATATTGCTGAGAAACGAGATGACGAAAAAGATGAGAAAAATAAGGACAACAATGAGGGTATTGCGCTTCATGAAACGTAGGGGTTGCTCCGCCGGAGGCTGGTTTGGTTAAAAAGGTAAGTTACTAAGATTTTTACACTTTGCATACTGTCGGCTGCACCAGAGCCGCCGCGCCCAGAATGGCCATGTTTTCATCCTGGGTGGGAAGGATCTTTAATTTTTTTATTGATTCCGGAAAAGCAAAGTCTTCCAGCCCTTCGAGCAGAGCATTTTTAAAATACCTATAGGCTTTGGAAATGGATCCCCCCAGCACAATTACCTCCGGGTCGTAGGTATAGAGGACAGCCTTGATCACAAACCCCAGATGCACCCCAAACTCGGCCCAAATGCGGTCGGCGCGACTATCGCCCTTGCGGGCCAGGGCCTCTGCCTCCCGCGCACTGATGCCGTGGATGGCTTCAAAGAAACTACTGCAGGCGTAGTATTCCAGGGTACGGTCCAGATAGGGTAACAGGCCAATTTCCCCGGCCCCGCAGTTGCTACCGGTATAAAGTTGATTATTGATAATAATACCGGCCCCCAGGCCCGTACCGAGGGCCATGCCAATGACCGAACTGTGCGACTGGGCCTGTCCGTACTGATGCTCACCGAGCGTAAAGCAGTTGACATCATTATTGATCCGCACCGGCACGCCAAACTCATTTTCCAGAATGGCTTTCAGCTCCAACCGCTCCCAGGAAGGGATATTCAGCGTGTTGTACACAATGCCATTTTCTGTATCAACTACCGACGGCACCCCTACCCCAATGCCACTCAGGGAGTAGCGGGTCAAGGGCTCGATGCACCGGAATAATTGCGCCAGGGTAGCCGGCAGGGAATGCTTGTCCCGTAGGGCTACCTCCTTTTTCTCAATCACTTTGCCGTTTTCCACGAGCCCGGCCCGCAGGTTGGTCCCTCCTATGTCTACCCCTACTATCATAATTTTGCTGATGTGGTTTTGGTATCTGAACTAGTTACTGTGCTGGTCCGGCCCGAGCGGCCGGCTTTGTCAAAGGCTTTGAGTTTCACGGTTCCCGAAACGGGCACCGGCGAGGTGTACACGGGCGACTGCCCCGAAGGCTCGGTACCATCCGTGGTGTAGCGTATCGTCAGGCCGGGGTACTCCACGTTTGCCCGCAGCTCACCGTTTTCTATCCGGGCGCCGGGCAGAGGCAGGCGGTAGTTGTACCCTCCGTTGAGCTTGGAAAGTCGGGGTAGGGCCTGGGCGGCCAGTGTATTGGCAAATACGTTCCACTGGCTGTCGCGTAGCTTTTTCCGGGCGCTGCCCGCCGGCATCGCCTCCCAGGCCCGCTCTTTACTCCACGCACTTTCGGCAAATCCCAGTAGCTTGGGGAGGGTGTAGTACTCCATCATATCACGGCCTTTGACGGTCTCACTCCACAGCTGGGCTTCTACACCGATGATATTTTTTTGTGCCTCCGGGCGCAGGCGTTCCATGCCCGCAAAATCCTTCTTTTCTTCCAGCGGTCGCCCCATATTTGTTTCCAGGGTGGTACTGAACATGTTGTAGGGGGCAAAGGTCCAGTTGTCGCGGGTATCCACAAAGCCCGCCCAGTAGAGGCCCGGCTCTTTGGGATCGTTGTTGTAGGCCAGGTCGAAGTAGAAATTGGAAACGTTGCACAGGATCACCGGGTAGCCCATGTTGGCCAGCCGGTAGCCCAGATCCCGGTTATCGAAGAGGTTGTTCCAGATATAGGGTACCACGTTTTTGCCGGCAAATGCCGGGTTAGGCTGGTAGGTACCTTTGTCGTCTTTCAGCAAGGCGACTTCCTCCCAGCCGTGGATGGTCAGGTTGCGCTTGCGGAGGCGCTCTGCCAGCTTTCCAAAAAAGTAGGCCTGTAAATTCCGGGGGTCTTTGATCTCCGGGTTTTCCTGCATCAGTTTTGCCGCCAGCGGCGATTTCGTCCAGGCGCCCTCGGGTACCTCGTCGCCCCCGGCGTGGATCACGTCCATGGTCAAGCCCGCCTGCTGGTACATTTTCGCCATTTCGTCCACCACCTTTTCGTAAAACCGGTAGGTAGACTCCCGCGCCACGCTCACCACGTTGTTTTTGTAGCCCTGCGCCGAGAGGTACACCGAGCGGTCGTCGGGGTCAATGAGGCGGTACTCGTTGGCTTCTTTTTCCTTACCCGCCTTGATCAGGCGCGTATAGCGGGCCTCCATGGCCTTGATAGCCGCCAGGGCGTGGGCCGGAAAATTGAGCTCTGGAATAACTTTGATGTGCCGCTCGGCGGCGTATTTCAGGATTTCCACAAAATCGGCTTTGGTGTAGTAGCCACTGCCGTGGGTACCTTGCTGATACGCCACCGGCCCGGAGCCGTACGCCGGATGAAGGGCAGGAGCATCAGGGCCGCTGGTGTGCTGCCGCTGCGCTCCTACCTCCGTTAGCTCGGGCAGGCCTTCAATTTCCAGCCGCCAGCCTTCATCCTCCGTGGTGTATAGTAAAAAGTGGTTCAGCTTATAGGTAGCCATCAGGTCCAGCGTGCGCAGG
>CATMVR010000577.1 GCA_950075905.1 uncultured Persicitalea sp.
TGCGATGCGGAAGGTAAGGGTCAAGCACGTGAAGGGTATCAAGCTGCGCGCCCTGCTGGTGGGCTAAGCGCAGCGCGCGGGCAAAGGCCGCGCGGTTTTCCTGGGAGAGGTCGGTGGCAAACAGCAGCGTGCGGGACATGGGCAGCTCCTTGGCCGAACAGCTCAGCCTAGTAGGCAAACAAACGGACACCCTTCAGCATGGTGCCCGTTGGCCTATCCCGCAAGGAGACTCTGCGGCCGCAACGCAACGGCCATGAAGTTACCACCAAGCATGGAAGTGGTGTACTGGGCCTCGCCCTTTGCCAACACTTAAGCGATGGCTAGCGGCCAGAGCATGATGAAGCCACTGCTTTGCCTCCGCAATAGCCTGCTCTGGGGCCTCTGCGCTAGCATCTTCCGGCAACTTGGCTAGGCAAGCCGTAATGGCTGATGAGAGCGCGCAGCCCGTGCCATGAAGGTTCTCAGTGGCAATGCGTGAGGCGGGCAGCCACTGATGACCGTTAGGGGTCGCCAGCAGATCCGGGCAGGTATCACCCCGTAAGTGGCCGCCTTTCAGCACCACATAGGGCGCGCCTAGCCCCACCAGCTTGGGCAGCAGTGCTTCCATCTCGTCTAAACTAACGGGAGATGGCGAGTCGAGCAGTACGGCGGCTTCCGGCAGGTTAGGAGTAATCACATCCGCTAACGGCACTAAAATCTCTTTTACGGCGCGAATACCCGCGTCATCCACCAGGATGTCACCGCTCTTCGCCACCATCACCGGGTCGAGCACGATCCAACGCGGGCGCTGCTGGCGCAGTACATCGCGTTCCTGGCGGCGGAGATCGGCCACTAGCCGGCTCTTTTCTTCCAGCTCCTTTTGGAGGCTCAGCCGTTCGGCCTCTGCTTCGGCTCGATACTGGGTTTTGAGCTGCTGGGTCAGCTTGGTTTTCTCCTGCGCCAGCAACGTGTCGAGCTGCGTTTGGATATCTTCTTTCTCCTGCTTCAGACGAAGCTCGCGGGCATCCAGCTCGCGGAGGCGGGTGGCGAAACGGGCATTTTGTTCGGCTTCGATGCGTTCAGCAAAGACCTTTTCGATGGAAAATTCGTGGTGGCACTCGGGACATTGTACGTGGTTGGACATAGCGTCGGAAAGTTTATGGTTTTACAGATGATCCCAAATTAAAAAAGGGCGTGCCAAAAGAAAAAGGGCGATTTTGAGATAAAAATAGAATAGTATTGTATCAATAATTGAATTTATATATCAAAATATGATATGAAAATACTGGTATCCTGGTACGCCAAGAATAATGACTTTGTTCCCTCCGACCCGCAAAAGCCTTTCCTTCGGGATGAAGTGAACCCGCAAGGCCCCACCGTGCAGTTTCACAGGTACTTTTACAAAGGCTACGATAAGCATGTGCTGCTGACCACCCGTCGCGAAGAAGCGTCAGATGCCTTTCTGGACAAACTGGTGCGAGCCCTCCAACGAGAACATCCTGAGCACCAAATCGAAACCCGCTACATGGATGTGCCCGATGTAATCAGCTACCCGGACATCAAGCCCAAAATAGAGACCCTGCTGCTGGAATACCGGGAGGCTGACATTGACATTTTCTTTTCGCCAGGTACCTCCGTGATGCAGGTGACGTGGTTTGTGTGCCACCAATCACTGGGCCTGCGTACGCGGCTGTTGCAAACACGGGAAGGGAAGTTCAGTGGCAAGGCCGAACCGGAGCTGATCGAGCTGAAAATAGAGCAGTCGAGTGTACCACGTTCGGTGATTCTGGCCGAACAGAAGCAGCAGAAACCCACCTCCCGCCCTGACTATCTGATTGGGGAGAGCATTGCCCCGGTCTACGAAAAGGCCCGACTCGTGGCCCAAACCGACCGGGTTACCTGCCTGATCCGGGGCGAAAGCGGCACGGGCAAGGAGCATTTGGCCCGCTACCTGCATCTTCAGAGCGTCCGCGCCAGCAAGCCCTTTGTGGCCGTGAATTGCTCCGCCCTCACCGACAGCCTGCTCGAATCTCGCCTGTTCGGCTACCTGAAAGGGGCGTTCACGGATGCGCGCGAAGACAAAAAGGGACTCTTTGAAGAAGCCAATGGCGGGGTGATTTTTCTGGACGAAATCGGGGACATTACACCCATGATGCAGCAGTCGCTGCTGCGGGTACTACAAAGCGCTGAGATACTACCCCTGGGGGCTACCCAAAGCCGCCGGGTGGATGTGCGCGTAGTAGCAGCCACCCACCGCAACCTGGAAGCCATGTGCGGCGAAGGCACCTTCCGCTGGGACCTGTACTACCGCCTCTCGGTAGTAGAGCTGACCCTCCCCACCTTGCAGGAGCGCGGACTAGACGAAAAAAAGGAGCTACTCGACTTTTTCCTGACCAAAATTCAGAAAGAACTGAGCAAGCCCCACCGCCTGAAACTGAGCCGCGAAGCGCGGCAGCACCTGCTAAACTATCCCTATGCGGGCAACATACGTGAGCTGGAAAACGTGATCACCAACCTCTACGTCTTCTGCGAGGAAGAAGTACATGAGCACGACCTACCCGCCCGCCTCACCCGACCCGTGGGCGGAGGGACTACCTCCTTCAACTGGCAGGAAGCCGAAAAAGACCTCATTGCCCGAGCCCTGGATTTCTACAAAGGCAATCAACGGCAGGCCTGCCGGGCGCTGGGGTATGGGTCGATCAATACGCTCAGGAAAAAGATGGAGGTGTATGGGGTGGAGTAGGGGGATTAATTACGACCCGATACTGTACGCGTGATGTAGTTTGAAAAATGACTTTTGAAAGCCTGCTGTTCCCGGTAGCAAAAATAGTCGTGGTTTTTGTGGAGACTAGGGCAGTAGGTGAAGTTGTTGTCCAGACCCTGTTTGGCAACCAGTACCTTCACACTATCGACTTCTCCGCGCCAGTTTGCACCCAGAGTCGTGGCGTTGCGTCTAGCGGCAGAAGTAAACCATCCGATAACCGGTACCACCTGTTTGGAAAGCATCTGGTCCTTCGGGTTATAGCCAATGTAAAAGTGGTGATTGGCGTTTTTAATTTTATCAAGCGGTAGGAATGAATTAGTGCCAGGTATGGCGGGAGCAGTGAGGAATAGCGTGATTTTTTGGCCTGGTGGATCTGCCTTAAACTTTTCAATAATACGTTTGTTGAATGGAGTATTGTGGGCCGACGCTTTTATCTTGTGTTTGGGACTAAGTACCACCCCGGTGCTAATAACCGCGCCAAATGAATGGGAAATCATATGGACAGACAGATCAGGATCTAGTTCTTTTAAAAAAGCTCTGAGGGTTAGACTGGCCAGGTACGCACGGTTGGTAACATAATCGTTCAAAAGTCCGTTTCTTAGACTCTTCTGATTTTTCATATTGCATCGCGTTTCTCCAAAGATCTTATTCTTCTGGTTATTGCTGGGCCAGAATAAGCGTATGAACATCACTTTCTCTTTGTTCTCAGCGGTAGGAATTAAGCGGTCTATATCCTCAAAAGCACGGTTTCCCTGCAAATGAGCCAGGCTATAAGGTACATTATAGCCTGGTATGAAAAAGTAGAGGTGGCGAATTCCTTTTTCGTTGATTTGTTGTTGGGCAGTATGGATGAATTCTGTCAAAAACAGCTGATTCCATGCTTTCCTGAATTCGAAAAAATTATTTATAGTGAGATCATTGATGGTATTTTTATTACCAGAAAACCTTCGTCCGGCAATTCTTGCTAAGTCTACAAACTGAGTTTTTAAGTCCGGACGGATGGCATCAAGGGCCTTAGGTTTGTTTCTAAGCAGTATGTAGAAACTTCGGGAAGCCAAGGCGCGGTAGCTTACCCAGTCCTTTAAGAAGAGGTCCCTTAGTCGGGAGTCATTGATAAAAGAAGGGTACACGCACCCCAGTGCGTCTAGCCGGAGGCTGACGATATCTGAGC
>CATMVR010000578.1 GCA_950075905.1 uncultured Persicitalea sp.
GGCGACCCCATGGCGGCGGAAGTGGATATCACCGCCATTTACACGGTCAATGCCGACATCTCGGCTCTGGGAGCTACCCCCGGTGGAGATATTGGCAAAGTACCCCTGGATGTGCAGCTAATCATCAACGGCAGCCTGCTGAATCCAGCCATTACTTTCGACATTGTGCCGGCCAGCACTATGAACAGAGACGATGCCAGAAGCATCACGCAGAGCAGTGGCCTGGCGAGCCTGCGCAACAATCCGGCCGAACTTAACAAGCAGGTATTTGCGCTGCTGGTGCTCAACAAGTTTATCACGGACCCCAGTGCTACTACCAGCTCTTCGGGTGGCCTCAACGCTGAGGCCATTGCCCGGCAGAGCGTGAGCCAGCTTCTGACCGACCAGCTCAACCTGCTGGCTTCGGATCTGATTAAGGGGGTGAATGTAAATTTCAATCTGAACTCTACCGCCGAGGGAGCCGCCGCCCGTACCGACCTGAACGTGGGCCTGAGCAAGGCGTTCCTCAACGACCGCCTGACGGTATCGGTAGGACGAAATTTTGAACTGGAAAATAACGATGCTACTGCGGCATCTTCCACCCAGATTTTTGACAATGTAGCCGTGAACTACGCCCTCACCAAAGATGGCCGTTACATGCTGCGGGCTTTCCGGAAAAATCAGTACCAGGCGGTGCTGCAGGGGTTTATTGTGGAGACCGGGGTGAGTTTTATCATTACGCTCGACTATAATGAATTCCGGGAGCTGTTTCAAAAAGAAATACAATGAGGTATAAAGCTATAATAGGTTTTTTGATTGCACTGCTAGCCACGGGCTGCTCGGTGTCGAAATACGTACCGGCCAACGAAAGCCTGTACGTAGGGGGTCACGTGGAAGTCATACCCGATTCGGCCGCGCAATCCCAGGTAGACAATCTGGACGGTGAGCTGGAAGGTCTGCTGCGGCCCAATCCCAATGCTACGCTTTTTGGCTTTCCGTACAAGGTATGGCTGTATTACTTCATAGGCGAGCCGCGGCGCGAGAAAGGATTTCGGAACTGGTTTCGGAAGAAATTTGGCGAGCCGCCTGTGTTTGCCAGCTCGCGGGTAGTGGGGGCCAACGCCGAAGTGCTGGGGGCCTACATGATCAACCACGGGTACTTCCGGTCGCGGGCTACGGGTGAGCTGATCGAAAACAAAAACCGCACCGCCGAGGCCTACTACAAGGCCTATGTGAAGCCGCGCTATTTTATCAACGAAGTAACATTTGTGGCCGAGGATACCGCCAAAGCCTTTTACAGGGATTTCCTGGCTACCAAAGAGCAAGGGCGGAAAACCCTGCTGAGAAAAGGAGACCCCTACCGCCTGGAAGTGATCGAGGCCGAACGGCAGCGGATCGACCGCCTGCTCAAACAGAAAGGCTACTACTATTTCAGTCCCGAGTACATCATTGCCAAGGTAGACTCTACGGAGGGTACCCACGAGGTCAATATCTTTCTGGATATAAAACCAACCACTTCGCAGCTGGCGCTGAAGCAGTACTACATTGGCGAAATCTATGTCTACGCCGACTACGATGCGCTATCGCCGGATACCTCCGATACGCAGACATTATTAAAGCGCGGTCTGCACATCGCCGACCCCAAAAACAATTATCGCTCTCTTATTTTTGAAGATGCGATTGGCTTTGACCGGGGAAGCCGGTACAGCAGCGCCGTTCACGACGTATCGCTGTCGCGGCTGATTAACCTGAATAATTTTAAGTTTGTCAAGAACCGCTTTGAGCTGGTACCCCGGTCCGATTCGGCCCTTCTCAATGTGTACTACTACCTCACACCCTCGAAAAAGAAATCGCTCCGCACCGAGCTGAGTGGTGTGACAAAGTCTAATAACCTGGCGGGTACGCAGCTGGATGTTTCGTGGAGCCACCGCAATATTTTCCGGGCCGCTGAGCGCCTCCGGATCAGCGCCATTGGCGGTATCGATTGGCAAATCGGTGGCGTAGCACCCGAGCAGCAGGGGAATTTCAATAATTTTCTACGCTATGATATTCAGGGGGAGCTATCCTTTCCACGGTTTATCATTCCTTTTTATAAGGTCAATCCGGCGGTGAGCCAGTCATTGCCGCAGACTATATTTTCGGCGGGCTACGAGAGTCTTACCCAGGGAGGCCTATATACCCAAACTTCCCTGCGTGCTCAGGGGGGGTATTCGTGGCGCCGCAACACCGAAGTAGAACACACGCTGACACCTTTCGGGATCAATCGCATCAGGCCCCGCGACGTAAGTGAAGCTTTTGTGGACAGGATCTTTGCGAGCGAGAACCCACAGGATTTGGTGCGCTTTTTACAAATCCTGGAAACACGATTGATTCTCGAAAACTCGTATACGATTTCCTACAAGCCTACTCCCGGTCCTTTTTCCCGCGACCAGTTTCTACTAAGTGGCGGTATCAATCTGGCCGGTAATCTGGCCGGATTGTTCGACCGGTATCTTGGGGGAAACGATGGGGAGCTATTCGGCGTTTTATTTGAGCAGTTTGCCCGGTTTGACGGCGAGGCGCGCTACTGCCGCGACCTGTCCCCCTCGCTGCGGCTGGCCAACCGCTTCATCGGTGGGCTGGGTATTCCGTACGGCAACTCCACCATGCTGCCGCAGTTCAAGCAGTACTTTGCCGGGGGGACCACCGGCCTGCGGGCCTTCCGGGCCCGAACCCTGGGGCCGGGAAATTACAACGCCGCGCAATCCATCTTCGGCAATAGCTCCTTTGGGGATATCCGGCTCGAACTTAATACCGAGCTGCGGATAGCCTTTACAGATCTCATCCATGGGGCTGTGTTTGTGGATGCTGGCAACGTCTGGACCTACAATAACACCGAACTCTACGGACCCCAAGGGCAGTTTACCAAAGACTTCTACAAGCAAATTGCCGTGGGTGGTGGGTTGGGCCTTCGGCTCGACTTCTCCTTCCTGGTCTTCCGCGTAGACCTGGCCACGCCTTTCCGTAAGCCCTGGTACCAGGCGCTCGAAGAGCCACGAGACCCCTGGGTACTCAACGACATCAACCTGCGCAGCAAAGCCTGGAGGCAGGAAAACCTGGTGCTGAATATTGCGGTGGCCTATCCTTTCTGAGCTTTCGGCGGTCAGCTTTCGGCAATCGGCCCTTACTCCGCTTTTCTTTCCTGACACAGTTCAATGAGTACCCCGTTGGTACCCTTTGGGTGCAGAAAGCAGACGAGTTTGTTATCGGCTCCCGGCTTAGGTACTTCGTTGAGCAGCACAAATCCTTCGCTTTTCAACCGCTCCATTTCGGCCAGGATGTCATCTACCTCAAAGGCCAGGTGGTGAATTCCCTCGCCCTTCTTTTCCAGAAAGCGGGCAATGGGGCTGTCGTCGCGGGTAGCTTCGAGCAGCTCGATCTTAGTCTGATTGATTTTGAAAAAGGACGTCGTGACGCCCTCGGCGGCTACTTCCTCGTGCTTGTAGGGCGGGGTATTGAATAGCTGCGTAAACAAAGCATCCGAAGCCGCCAGGTCCTTGACCGCTAGCCCGATATGTTCGACGTTGGTAAGCATAAGTTCAATGGTGAATGAGAGAATGGTAGAATGATAGAATGGAAGGGTGGGAATGTTTTGGGGTTAAAGGTTAACGGTTAAAAGAGTTATTCAGTGATCTGACTGTCAATATTTTGCAAACAACCTTTAACCGTTTGACCCTTAACCTTTTCACCTTAAACCCAAGTCACCTCCGGTTGTCCTGCCCCCCTACCATACTGAGGTAGCTGTCGAAGCGACTCATGGCGATGCTCCCCTCGGCCACCGCTTCCTTCAACTCGCGTTCGGTGATCTCTAGCCCGAAACGCTTGTCGCGCAGCTTCTCCCGGATGCGCGCGGCGGCCGCGGGGCCGAGGTCAGACAGGATCAGC
>CATMVR010000579.1 GCA_950075905.1 uncultured Persicitalea sp.
CAGGCCCTGGGCAGTGGGGTCAACAACTATACCCTGAATGCTCAGCAGCCCGAGGGGTACCAATGGTTTCCGGCCGATGGGAAATCGGAGGTGATGCGTTTGCAAAAACCTACTGGCAAACCAGACTCACCCCGTTACTGGGACTACCCTACCGAGTACTTCGTGCTGGGAAATTGGATGGCCAAGCAAGTGGAGGATATTCTGGTTGGGGGCAAAAAGATGGACCTGGATTTCAGGGCACGGGGAGTATGGCAACGCGCCGGGGTAGATCAGGCTGTGGAGTCGGCAGAAAAACGGCTACCCTTTGTGCTGGCGGTAGTAAATGGAAAGAAAATCGCGGTACTGGCCGTCAACTCTTTTCAGAAGCCTAATACACTCAGCTCGGTCACGGTCCGGCTGCCAAACGGGAAGAATGAGACGATACAGGTATACGGAAACTGGCCTTCTTTGTACCGCGGGGAACTATAATCCCCGTCAAATCCCCAAATTTGAACACTACGGGCAAAAAAATCTACACAATTTTTTTGCGATGTAATTTTTACAAGAACCTTGAAGCGAGAGTAAAACATTTTTGTTTACCCAATTAATTCTTCACACTCAACCAATCTAGTGAAGCAGATATGCAAGGCACTATATGTAACTATAATAAAATGTTAATATACACGGGCACAAATTTTATTTGCACTTCTGGTAAGGTGCAACATAAAGGCCGTAAAAGTTAAAAACTCAACAAAATGCCTACAATTTCAAGTAAATTTAAAACAGGTCTTGACAACCTGAGGGTTGACATATCCAAAGTAAATAAGCTCAAAAGAGGAACCGCCAATCCGAATAATCCAAACTTTTCGGTACTGTACTTTTATGGGATCGACGATACCAACTGCGAACGCGTGGTCCGTACCTGGTTCTACACAAGTGAGACAAATCGTGAAAAAGAAGTAAGATCAATCAGCGAAAAGTACCCTGAGCTGATTATCGAGTAAAGGGAAAAATCAGATTAAAAAAAGTTGTGGAGATAGTCGAAGGTATAGCGGCTCTCCACAACTTTTTTTTTATAACCCTACGATCCACATAAATCGGGGCCGGATAAAACGGCCATAAATGAAGAAAGCTCACCTTTACAGGGTGAGCTTTCTATGTCGGAAAGTCACTTTCGTGACCCATAGGGGAATCGAACCCCTGTTTCAACCGTGAAAGGGTCGTGTCCTAACCGCTAGACGAATGGGCCGACTGGTCCCTTTTTTTCGTGTATTGAGAACACTTTTCTTTCTTTTTCGTCAACCGTTTCCGTTAACGTGGTGCAAATATGCAGGGTTGATTTTTAATATCCAAAACCTGCCTAGAAAAAATTTTAAAGTTTTTTTGAAACTCCTCATTTTCAAGACCTTTGTTTTTTATAATTTTTAAACTTCTGGTCAAAACGCTGGTTAAACCCTCTGTATATAGTTTTTTTGGTATTTTTGAATTCTTCTATCCGACAAATCAACAGCTCAAAAATGAAAAAAATCTTATTCCTGTTTTTTCTCACCAGCCTATCAACCCTGACTTTTGCCCAAAACCCTACCCCCGAATCCTTCCTTGGCTACCCGCTTGGCAGCAAATTTACGTTTCACTCCCGCATCCTGGATTATGTAGAGACTCTGGCGGCCAGGAACCCTACCCGCGTGAAGCTGATTCCTTATGGCACTACCTACGAGGGACGCCCGCTGCTGGTAGCGGTTGTAGCTACCGAAGAGAATCTAGCAAAACTCGAAACCATTCGCACCGATAACCTTAAAAGCATCGGCATACTTCCGGGGAAAGCTGCTGATAAGGTACCTGCTATTGCCTGGCTGAGCTACAACGTACATGGAAATGAGGCGGTATCGTCAGAAGCGGTGATGAAAGTAATGTACGAACTGCTCAACAGCAGCAACCAAACTACCCAGAATATTCTGAAAAACACGGTGGTGATCATAGATCCGTGTATCAACCCTGATGGTCGTGACCGGTACGCCCAGTGGTATAATCGCGTCATGGCCGTAAACAGCAACCCTACCCCGTGGTCGTGGGAGCACAATGAGCCCTGGCCGGGAGGACGCGTGAACCATTACCTTTTTGACCTGAACCGCGACTGGGCGTGGCAGGTACAGAAAGAATCGCAGCAGCGAATCCGGCTATACAACCAATGGATGCCCCACCTGCACGCCGATTTTCACGAGATGGGCTCCGGTAGCTCCTACTACTTTCCGCCCGCTTCCAAGCCTTATCACAAAGACATTACCGGCTGGCAGCGCGATTTTAACCAGGTACTAGGTATATATAGCCGTAAGTACTTCGATAAAAACAGCTGGCTGTATTTTACCCGCAACAACTACGACCTTTTTTACCCCAGCTACGGTGATACCTGGCCTACCTACAACGGCGCCATCGGCATGACCTATGAGCAGGGAGGTGGAGGCCGGGCCGGTGTGGCCATTGCCCGCGAAAACGAAGGAGACACCCTGACGCTCAACTCACGTATCGAGCACCATGTAGCTACGAGTATGTCGACACTGGAAGCAATTTCTTCACGGGCCGATCAGACGGTGAATGAGTTTGTCAAATACCACGAGAAAGCCCAGACCAACCCTATTGGTAATTACAAATCTTACGTGGTAAAAACCAGGGGCGACGAAGGGCGCGTTCGGGCTTTGACTGAGTTATTGAATAAACAGGGGATTCTGTACGGACAGGTAGGTAAAGATATGTCGGCAAAAGCAACCAACCTTAGTACGCTGGGCGACGAATCGGTGAAGTTGGAAGCTAACGATCTGCTCATTACCGCCTTTCAGCCCAAGTCTACGCTGCTAAAGATTCTGTTTGAGGCCCGGCCCGAACTGGAAGATTCTGTCACCTACGATATCACCAGCTGGGGTATCTCCTACGCTTATGGCGTGAAGGCATACGGGCTGAAAGACAAACTGACTCCCGTGCAGTTCAAAGAGAATACTACCACTAACAGCATCCCGGCACAGGCACCTTACGCCTACCTGGCCCGGTGGGAATCCTTCGACGATCTGCGGTTTCTGGCCGACTTGCTGAAAAGCAAAATCAGACTTCGTAGTTCGGCCGTGCCTTTCGAGATTGACAACAACCAATATGCTGCGGGTACGCTGATTATAACAAGGAAGGGAAATGAAGCCATGGGGGCCGAATTTGACCGCAAAGTGAACGAACTGGCCAACAATCACCAGGTAAAACTCATACCGGCCCAGACAGGTTTCGTAACGTTGGGCTCCGACTTTGGTTCATACAACGTAGCCCCTATCACCTCACCCAAGGTGGTGGTAGTGGCTGGTGAGGGGGTATCGGCTCTGGCCTTTGGGGAAGTATGGCACTACTTCGAGCAGCAGTTAAATTATCCCGTTTCGGTGGTGGAAGGCAGTGATTTGGGGCGTCTGCCATTCAGTGAGATCGACGTTCTGATATTACCCAATGGCAGTTACAGCCGGATTCTGAACGAATCAGCCATGAGCAAGCTGAAAGAGTGGGTCCGGGACGGCGGCAAGTTGATTGCCATGGAACAGGCACTGACCGCTTTTGCGGACAAACCGGACTTTGATCTTAAACGCAAGAAAATCGACGATAAAAACGAGAAGAACTCCCCGCTTCGAACTTTTGGCGACCGCGAAAGAGAATCAGCCAGTGAAGACACGCCTGGCAGTATTTACAAAGTAACCATGGACAAAACCCACCCGCTGGCGTTTGGCTACGAGAACGACTACTACGGCCTGGTGCGCAGTGCGTATAACTTTGACTACCTGGCCAACGGCTGGAACGTGGGCTATCTGCCCGCCGAAGGGTACCTGGCCGGTTTTGTGGGCAAAAATGTTAAAGAACGCCTGAAAAACACGCTTATTTACGGCGTGCAGGAAATGGG
>CATMVR010000580.1 GCA_950075905.1 uncultured Persicitalea sp.
CGACAATACCGAGGCCATCGGATTAGCCACTCCTTTGCCCGTGATGTCGTGCGCCGAACCGTGGATAGGCTCGTACACACCCGTTCCGTCACCGATAGACGCAGACGCCAGCATACCCATGGAGCCAGCAATCTGACTGGCTTCGTCGGTGAGGATATCGCCAAACAGGTTAGCCGTTACGACTACATCAAACCGGCGGGGATCTTTGATCAGTAGCATGGCGGCCGAGTCTACAAACTGATGCTCGACTTCTCCCTCGGGGTCCTCTTTGGCTACGCGTTGCCCCCCTTCCCGCCACAGACGGCTGGTTTCTAGTACATTAGCCTTATCTACCGACATTAGCTTTTTACCGCGCGTCATGGCGGCGTCAAAGGCCTTGCGGGCAATACGCTCTACTTCGTAGGTACTATACTCGGCAATATCGTAGGCCGTATCTCCGTCATTTTTCCGCCCTTTCTCGCCAAAGTAGATATCCCCGGTCAATTCACGAAAAAACAGGATATCTGAACCCCGCAGGATTTCGGGCTTGATGGAAGAGGCCGAAAGCAACTCGTCAAACAGCTTTATGGGGCGCAGGTTGGCGTACAAACCCAGTTCTTTCCGCATTTTAAGCAGGCCCTGCTCGGGACGTACCTTGGCGCTGGGGTCGTTGTCGTACTTGGGATGCCCCACGGCTCCGAATAGCACCGCGTCGGAAGCCCGCATTTTTTCGAGGGTTTCGTCGGGCAGCGGATTGCCCGTAGCTTCAATGGCTACGTGGCCGATCAGGGCCTCATCGTAGGTAAATTCATGGTTGAACTTTTCGGCAATGCGTTCCAGTACTTTCTTGCCAACGGCCGTTACTTCTTGTCCGATGCCATCGCCAGGCACCACGAGGATATGTTTTTTCATAAAAATTGATCGCGCCAGCAGAGACTTTCCCACCGGCTATATGTATTGTTTTGGTTAAATTGGGTTGTTATCGGTATAGCGGCCCTTTCAGACCGTCAGCTCAATTTCTTTGGGCAGGGGTTCGGTGGCTTTTGTTTCACCCAGCAAATTCAGCATTTTTTGGGTGGCCTTGATGGCCGATACGGTCTGATCCGAATCCAGGCCCCGGGTCTTTACATCCTTACCGTTAATACTCCATGTAATGATGGTTTCGCAGAGCGCGTCGGTTTTACCACCCGGTGGAATCCGCACGGCATAGTCGGTCAGCATAGGTAACTCCGTATCCAACTGGCAGTATATTTTTTTCAAGGCATTCATGAAGGCATCATATTGCCCGTCGCCCTGCGCATTTTCTTCAAACACCTTTTCCCCTATTTTCACCTGCAAGGTGGCGGAAGGTTTGAGGTTTTTAGAATGCGTAAGTACGTAATTAATCACCTTAACCCGCTCCTCGATGGTGTTGCTATCCAATACATCGGAAATGATGTAGGGCAAATCTTCCGGCGTAACTACCTCCTTGCGGTCGCCCAGCTCAATAATGCGCTGCGTGACTTTTTTCAGATCCTCGTCGGTGAGGGTAATGCCGAGGTCGCGGAGATTGTTCTCAATATTGGCTTTGCCGGAGGTTTTACCTAAGGCATACAACCGCTGCCGACCAAAGCGCTCCGGCATCAGCTTGCTGAAATAGAGGTTGTTTTTCTTATCGCCATCTGCGTGTATACCGGCGGTTTGGGTAAACACATTCTCGCCGACAATGGATTTGTTGGAAGGAATCCGGATTCCGGAGAAGGTCTCAACAATCTTGCTGACGGTATACAGCGACTCCTCGCTGACGGAAGTTTTTACCTCGGGCATGAAGTCGTTAAGTACGGCAATGGTGCTCGCCAGGGGGGCATTACCCGCCCGCTCGCCCATGCCGTTGACGGTCAGGTGCAGGCCGTGGGCACCCGCCTTGACGGCTTCCAGCACGTTGGCTATGCTCAGGTCGTAGTCATTATGGGCGTGAAAATCGAAGTGATGAGCCGGGTAGCGCTCCACGATAGCTTTCACATACTCGTACGATTCACTGGGGGTCAGTACGCCGAGCGTATCGGGCAGCATGATGCGCCGGACGGGCAGGGTGGTCAGGAAATCGAGTGCCTCATATACGTAGTCCGGAGAATTGCGCATGCCGTTGCTCCAGTCTTCCAGATACACGTTGGTAGCAATTCCCTCGGCTTCGGCCCGCTCTACCACTTGCCTGATTTCTTCAAAATGCTGCTGCGGGGTTTTGCGCAGCTGGTACTTCAGGTGATTCAGCGAACCCTTGGTCAGCAGGTTCATGACTCTGGCTCCGGCTTTGAGCATCCAGTCAATTGATGTACCGCCATCCACAAAAGTCAGTACCTCAATTCGGTCCAGAAAGCCATGCTGAGATGCCCAGTCAGTGATTTTCTTCACAGCCTGAAACTCTCCGTCAGACACCCGGGCCGAAGCCACTTCCAGGCGGTCAATCCTTACCTCCTGCAACAGCACCTGCGCGATGGTCAGCTTTTCGGAGGCCGAAAAGGACACTCCGCTGGTTTGCTCTCCGTCGCGGAGGGTGGTATCCATTAGTTCAATGTATCTCATAGAGAAGGCTTTCGGCTCTCGGCTTTCGGCAGTCGGCTTTTACTTTGTCAACCTTTCGCTGACAGCCGACCGCCGAGTGCTGACAGCCCATTTAGTATAAACTCTTCTCGGCGAATGCGCCGATTTCTTCCTTCATGGCCCGCAGATAATCAATATCATCGAAGCCGTTTATCAGATTGTGCTTCTTGTAGCCGTTGATGTCAAACGATTCCTGCTCACCCGTGGCTACGATAGTGATGGTCTGCGCGGGCAAATTTACTTCCAGCTCGGCCTTGGGGTCTTTCTCAATAGCCTGGAAAATCTTGTCCAAAAACTCCGGCGATACCTGCACGGGTAAGATACCTACATTGATGGAGTTCCCTTTGAAAATATCGGCAAAGAAGCTCGATACTACGCAACGGAAGCCGTAGTCATAGATGGCCCAGGCGGCATGCTCGCGGCTCGACCCGCTGCCAAAGTTTTTGCCCCCTACCAGGATTTTACCACTATAAATAGGATTATTGAGGACAAAATCCTGCTTGGGCGTGTCGTCATTGTTGTACCGCCAGTCGCGGAACAGGTTATCGCCGAATCCCGTGCGCTCAGTCGCTTTCAGGAAGCGGGCGGGGATGATCTGATCGGTGTCCACGTTCTCGATCGGCATCGGAACGGCAGTGCTTTTGAGTATTGTAAATTTGTCGTAAGCCATTTTTCTTTGATTATTTTTACCGCGAAGGCGCAAGGGCGCAAAGATTTCTAATAATTATTGACGAATCTTCTGAAACCATTTTTGATCATAGGGACATTGAAATTGATCAGAAATCCCATTTTCTTATTGGCTAGTTTAAGATAGGAAATGATTTGTGCTTCGTGAATTGGCAGCAAAGCTTCAATGGCTTTGAGTTCAATAATGATTGAATGCTCAACCAATACATCTACCCTATATTCCTTGGACAACTCATACCCTTTAAAAATCAGCGGAATAGGTACTTGACTTTCAATTACCAAACCCCGCAATTGCAATTCTTTGATTAGACATAACTCGTATACAGATTCTAATAAACCTGGCCCCATAGCTTTATGTACTTCAAGGGCAGCAAGAAAGATTTCCTTAGCGATACGCTCATATTCCTCTTTCTGCATAACTCTCCTTGCGCCCTAGCGCCTTTGCGGTTGATTTTGAATATTACAAAAATTCCCGCGGATCAGATACTTTTCCCGTTACCGCTGCTGCCGCTGCCACAAAGGGGCTCGCCAACAAAGTGCGCGCGCCGGGGCCCTGACGGCCTTCAAAGTTGCGGTTGGAGGTACTTACGGCGTACTTGCCGGCGGGTACCTTATCGTCGTTCATGGCCAGACAAGCCGAGCAGCC
>CATMVR010000581.1 GCA_950075905.1 uncultured Persicitalea sp.
TCGGAGAAAAGCACGGCCTATGCTTCGTATAGCATTGGCAACCGCGAGCCCAACCGCGACGATTTCACCGAATCAACACGGGATATTCGTCCTAGTGCCGAAACCCTGCGCGACCTCGAAGCGGGCTACCGGGTACAGGGGAGCAAAGCGGCTTTCTCGGCCAACTACTACTACATGGATTACAAGAACCAACTGGTGCTGACGGGACAGGTCAACGACGTGGGGAACTCCATCCGGGTCAATGTGCCGAACAGCTACCGCATGGGCATCGAGTTGGAAGGTGCGCTAGCCCTCAGCCGACAGTGGAAGTGGAACGCCAACGCCACGTTCAGCCAGAATAAAATCGCCAATTTTACGGAGTACGTGGTAGACTACGACAACGGCGGGTACCAGGAAATCAATCATGGAAAAACGGATATTTCCTTTTCGCCCAACATGATTGCGGCTAGTCAGCTATCCTAC
Source organism: uncultured Persicitalea sp. (assembly GCA_950075905.1). Taxonomy (GTDB): domain Bacteria; phylum Bacteroidota; class Bacteroidia; order Cytophagales; family Spirosomataceae; genus CATMVR01. The sequence continues at coordinate 463 of CATMVR010000581.1, forward strand.
AATCCGGCCAAAAACGTAGAACTGGCCCTGTTGACCAAGTACGTTGGCAAGCAGTACCTCGACAATACCTCCAACGAAGACCGCACGCTGGACCCCTACCTTACCAACGACCTGCGCTTTACCTGGACGCTAATCCCCAAATGGGCCAAAGAGGTACGGATCAAGGCGCTGGTGAATAATATTCTGAGCGAGCAGTACGAGTCCAATGGCTATACCTTTGGCTATATCTACGGCGGACGGATACAGGAGAATTTTTACTATCCGCAGGCGGGGCGCAATTTCATGGTGGGGCTGGATTTGCGATTCTGAGAATTTTTTTGGTTAAAAAAAGCGAACGCGCCGGCAGGTAGACTGTCGGCGCGTTCGCTTTTTTCTTAGTACCTGCTATTCCACACTCCTCAGAGCATATTCAGCATTTTCTCTGTCGCATCTAATCCTTCGCGAATGGTACGAACCGAAGGCGTGCCGTGGTAATATCCTGCCAGGTGCAGGGTATCGTACACTTCATTGAGATAAGACAGCAACGTTTTGTTGTACTTCCGCAACCGGTCGCGATACTCTTCTATATTTCTGGGCTTTTTGTACTTATTCCCCTCTTTTTTTTCCAAATAAGCATCCGCTATCATCAGGGCTGCATTGTAAGCAGTACCCGAAGCCATCTGCACGTACTTGATGTCACGGTACTCGTTCCCTTCTTTACCAGCTTTCGTTCTGAGTATTTCCCGTGCATTATCCAGGTAACGGTTTATTTCTTTGGTATTCTCCATAGAGGGCAGGGTTAAAGCTGTTTAAGATAAAACGTAGATCAGAATCGCAAGGTGCTACTTTTATTATAAAAATGTAGGCTGGATAAAAAATATTTTTTTTCAATTACCACTACCTCAACCGCTTAATCAACGTACTAATATACATCATTTCCCCAGTATGCAGGCCCTCGTGCAGCAGTAGGAATTCGATTTGGCTACCCACGGTTTTGCCACCGGGGAAGTTGATGGGGCTATCGCTATCCCAGTGGTCGGGCGTAGTGGTGGCTAGCAGTTCTTCGATGCGGGTGCCGCGTTGCAGAAAGGCCCCCACTACGGCTTCCAGCGCCGGGTATACCTCGGGAGCGTGGGTGGTGGAGCCAAAGCCAAAGAGAGCTGTTTCGTTGTCCAATTTTTCCAGCTTTTCGGTGGAGTTCAGGAGTTTGATATAGGTGTTTCGGAAAAACGTCAGGTGCCCCACTTCCCACAGCAGCGAGTTGGCCGAGTTGTAGGGGCGAAACAGCGCTTCGGCCTGCGTGATGCCTTCGGTGGCTTTGGTAACTTTCTGATTGTGGTAGCTAATACCTTTTTTGAGTAGGGAGAATGGGTCCATGGGGGTTTGTTTGAAATACGGTGATAAGCATTATTAATCGTTTTTTTAACCACAGAGTTCAGAGAGCGGTACGCCGCCCGGTCAGGCACAGAGTTGCGCGGAGTGATAAGTGTGCTCTGTGGTAAGAGAAAAATATACCCTTCTTCCTTACCTTTGCGGCATGAACTTACAGAACGACTTACTACTGAGAGCCGCCCGCGGCGAACGCGTGGAGCGTACCCCCGTCTGGACCATGCGGCAGGCAGGCCGGATTCTGGCCGAGTACCGCGCCGTGCGCGAGCAGGCCGGGAGCTTTATCAAGCTGGCCACTACGCCCGAACTCGCCGCTGAGGTCACCATTCAACCCGTGGATATTCTGGGGGTAGATGCGGCCATTATCTTCTCCGATATTCTGGTGATCCCTGAGGGCATGGGGCTGCCCTACAAAATGGTGGAGCAGCGCGGGCCGGTATTTCCGCGTACCGTACGCACGGCCGCCGATCTGGAAAGCCTGCGCATTGCCGACCCGGAAGCCGACCTGGGCTACGTGCTGGACGCGTTAAAAATAGTAAAAAAAGAGCTGAACGGCCGCGTGCCCCTGATTGGCTTCGCCGGTGCGCCTTTTACCATTTTCTGCTACATGACCGAGGGCAAAGGCTCCAAAACCTTCTCCGTTGCCAAAAAACTCCTCTATACCGATCCCGAATTTTCGCATAGCCTGCTGCAAAAAATCACCGACAGCACCATTGCCTACCTCAAAGCGCAGGCGGTGGCCGGGGCCGATCTGCTCCAGGTATTCGACTCCTGGGCGGGGATTCTTTCGCCCGAGCAGTACCGGGAGTTTTCGTTGCCCTATATCAAACAGATTTGCGATGCCATCCACGAAGTACCCGTAACGGTATTTGCCAAGGGGGCCTTCTTTGCCCGCAAAGAAATTGGTGAGCTTTCCTGCTCGGTGGTGGGGCTGGACTGGAACATGGATATTCAGGAGTCGCGGGAGCTGATCCCGAACAAAACCTTGCAGGGCAACCTGGACCCCTGCGCTCTGTACGGGAACTTTGAGCAAATACGCGCGGAAGTAAAGAAAATGGTGGGGGCCTTCGGTACCCAACGCTACATTGCCAACCTGGGCCATGGGGTATATCCCGATACCCCGCCTGACAATGTACGGTGCTTTATTGATGCGGTGAAGGAATATTCGCAGGTATAATCCATCCTGTACGCCTAGTCCACATCCCAAACCCCACATTCCAGGATTTCCAGTACGTGGCCATCGGGATCGTCGAAATAGAACGAGCGGGTACCCCGCGCCCAGGTTTCGTGGTGGTACACGTCGATGTTTCGTTCCTTGACCGCCCGGAGGAGGGCTTCATAGTGGCCATCGGGAGCTTCGAAGGCCAAGTGCAGCTTGCCCGATCCGTAGTGCGGTGGGGGCGATTTCTTTTCACGGGATACCTCCGGCAGAAAGCACAGCAGCACCGAGCTGCCGGCCCGGAAAAATACGTGGCTCCCCTCGACGAAGGAAATGATTTCCAGGCCGAGTTGCTTTGCGTAGAAGTCGCGGGTACGTTCCAGATTGCTTACGTACAGGCAGGTTTCTTTGATTTGGGTGAATTTCATGGGTTGAGGAAAGAAAAAGGTACCTTTATGACCTATAAAGATAGGTAAGGAACCGTGCCTACCTATCGTCCGTTTATTTGCAAAAAAACTTTGCCATGCAAAAGTCAGCCGTATTTTACAATGAACAGTTTCAGGGGAAATTTGAGCCGGGGCTGGTCGAAGAACTGGCCGAGAAAGGCCACTACGCGCTTCTGAAAGACGGCGATATCCTCATGAGTCCGGGTGCTTACATCCGGTCTATCCCCATTATCCTGAAAGGAAACATCAAGATTCTGCGCACCGACGAAGACGGCCGCGAAATTCTGATGTACTATCTGGGTAGCGGCGAGTCGTGCGCCATGTCGCTCACCTGCTGCCTCAACGCCAAAAAGAGCGAGGTTCTGGCCATAGCCGAAGAAAAAACCGAGATGATATTGCTGCCGGTGCAGCACGTAGAGGAGTGGATTACCAAGTACCCCACCTGGCGTTCGTT